>JBEBGA010000241.1:0-4974 GCA_040081695.1 Pyrinomonadaceae bacterium | reverse complement strand
GCACAACGTTTGCAAAGTATGTTTGCGGTTCTCGTTTTAGGGGTCGCAGCGTTTCTCGTAGTGAAAAACTACGCGGTTATTTTTTGAAATTGGTAAAATACACACACTTACTCAGGAGAACTAAAGTTATGCAGTTCAAGCAATTTTATTTAGGGTGCCTATCACACGCTTCTTATTACATTGGCTCTGACGGCGATGCCGCGATCATCGATCCGCAGCGTGATGTTCAGCAGTATCTCGACGAGGCTGCCGCTCACGGGGCACGGATCAAGTACATTATCGAGACGCATTCGCATGCCGATTTTGTAAGCGGGCATGTTGAGCTTGCCGCCAAAACCGGTGCAGAGATCATTTACGGACAGCGGGCGAATACGCATTTTCCGACGCATAAAGTTGCTGATGGCGATGAGCTGACCGTCGGCAAGGTCAAACTCACATTTCTCGAAACGCCCGGCCACACGCCTGAGGGCATCACGATCATTGCTAAAGATACCGAGGACGACGCTGCTCCCTTAAAGATGTTCACCGGCGACACGCTTTTTATCGGCGATGTCGGCCGGCCCGATCTGATCGGCTCGGTCGGATTTTCGGCGGCCGAGATGGGCGGCATGCTCTATGACTCATTGCACAATAGCATTCTCGCTTATCCGGACGAGACTGAGGTCTATCCGGCGCACGGGGCAGGCTCGCTGTGCGGCAAATCGTTATCGAAAGAGACTTGGTCCACGCTTGGCAATCAGCGCCAATTCAACTACGCTCTCCAACCGATGTCGAAAGAAGATTTTGTAAAGATCGTAGCCAGCGATCAGCCTGAGGTGCCGATGTATTTCCCGAAGAGCGCCGCAAAGAACCTTGAGGGTTCGGCTCCGCTTACTGACATTGTAAGGCCGCATGAGCTTTCGACTGACGAGATCCTAAACTTTGACGGTGTCGTCATCGACGTTCGTAAGAATTTTGAGTACGGTGGCGGCCATATCCCAAACTCAATAAATATCGGCCTCGGCGGGCAATTTGCATCGTGGGCAGGAACGCTCATTCCCATCGGGACGCAGCTCGCCGTTGTTGCCGAGACTCAGGAACAGATCGACGAAGCCGTTATGCGGCTCGCCCGTGTCGGCCACGAAACGGTGAGCGGATCTATCTTGATCGACAATTACACAGGTGCGAAAAAAGAGATCGACCAAGTATCGGTCGAGTTGGTGGCTGGGCTAACGCAAACTGAGAAATATCTGCAGTTTGTAGATGTACGGCGGCCGGGTGAGTACGACGCCGGTCACGCAACGCGCACGTGGAATGCTCCGCTCGATAAACTCGCGAATTTGGTCGATAAGCTCGACCCGGCTACGCCCGTTTACGTTATATGTCAGGGCGGTTACCGTTCGAGCATTGGCACGAGCATTTTTGAGAATGCAGGATTCCGAACGGTTTTTAATGTCACAGGCGGTACTGTTGCCTGGTTTGAGGCCGGACTCGAAACCGAAGCCACAGCCACGGCGTGTGCAAGCTCGAAATAGGAGCATAAAATGAAATACATATTACTTTTCACGACAGCCTTGTTGTTGTTCGTCGGGTGTCAGAGTGCGGCAACAAAAAACACAGATTCGGGCGTCGCAAACATCCCGACTGAAATTAAGGAAGTCTCGCCGGCAGAGGCTCAGGTAGCGGTATCCAAAGCTTATTCGCAGTTCATCGATGTTCGCACCGCCGAGGAATATGCCGGCGGGCACGCCGCTCGGGCGGTAAATATCCCGCTCGACACGATCTCCTCAAAACTCGGCACGCTTGAGAAAAATGAGCCGGTCTATGTTATCTGTCAGACGGGCAATCGTTCGAAAAAGGCTGCTGCCATACTTAAAGAGGCGGGTTTTAATAACGTTTTGAATGTGACGGGCGGGACGACGGCCTGGGCGGAGGCGAAGCTTCCGATGGAGACCAAACCACCGCACGGAGCCCCGCCGGCAAAATAGTAGAACATCACGATGGAAAGAAAAGAGCATTGGGAGAACGTCTACGCGACCAAATCTCAAGATCAGATGAGCTGGTACCGCGACCATCTCGATAATTCGCTAAAGCTGATAATACAGACCGGTGTCGGAAAGGATGCCGCGATCATCGACGTCGGCGGCGGGTGTTCGACGCTGGTTGATGACCTGCTCGACGGAGGCTTTGCGGATGTTTCGGTTCTCGACATTTCAGGAGCCGCCATAGAGAAGAGCAAGGAACGTCTCGGTGCGTCCGCTCAAATGGTCAATTGGATCGTCGCCGATATTACCGAGGCCGATCTGCCCGATGACCGTTTCGACGTTTGGCATGACCGGGCAGTGTTTCATTTCCTGACCGATGTTGACGATCGGCGAAAGTACGTTGATCTTGTGATGCGTGCGTTGAAACCGGGCGGACATCTGATCGTTGCCTCTTTTGGGCTCGAAGGACCGCAAAAATGCAGCGGCCTGGACGTTGTCCGATATAGCCCCGAGACGATGCACGGTGAATTTGGCCAGCAATTTACGATAGTCAAGAGCCTCGATGAGACCCACAATACGCCCTTTGGCACGACTCAGGAATTTGTTTACTGTTACTTCAAAAAACTCGCCTGAGTGCCGCTTTCTATCCCAACCACGCTACCCGCCGCCGCAAAACTGATGTAAAATTGCGTTTTGAAAATAACAGATATGTCAGAAGCAACAGAAGCAGTAAAAACACGGGTCGAGACCGATTCGATGGGGCCGATAGACGTGCCGGTGACGGCGTATTGGGGGGCACAGACTCAGCGGTCGCTCCATCATTTCGACATCGGATTTGATGTCATGCCGCGTGAGGTCATACGCGCGCTCGGCATACTCAAAAAGGCTGCGGCTATCGTCAATTACGATCTCGGCAAGCTCGAAAAGAGTAAGCTGGATCTCATCGTCCAGGCGGCTGACGAGGTTATCGAAGGCAAGCTCGACGCTCATTTTCCGCTACGGGTGTGGCAGACGGGTTCGGGCACGCAGACGAATATGAACGCCAACGAGGTCATCTCAAACCGTGCGATCGAGATCGCGGGTGGCGAGATGGGTTCGAAAACTCCGGTGCATCCAAATGACGATGTCAATAAATCGCAATCGTCGAACGACACGTTTCCAACGGCGATGTATATCGCTGCGGCGGAGCGACTCACGGCGTTGATCCCCGAGGTTCAAAAGGTCCGTGACGCGATCGACGCCAAAGCTCAGGAATACAAAGACATCGTAAAGATCGGCCGTACGCATCTACAAGACGCGACGCCGATGACGGTCGGGCAGGAATTTGGCGGCTGGGCTTCGCTTGTCGAGCGTGACATCGAAAGATTGAAAATGGTTCTGCCGGGCCTGATGGACCTCGCGATCGGCGGCACCGCGGTCGGCACGGGATTGAATGCTCACCCCGAATTTGCCCAGCGTGCGGCGGACAAGATCGCGGAGCTTACCGGATTATCGTTCAAATCGCACCCGGACAAATTTGCCGCTTTGTCGGCTCACGACGAAGTCGTCTTCGCATCCGGCGGTCTCAAAACTCTCGCTGGATCGCTGATGAAGATCGCCAACGACATCCGCTGGCTCGCGTCCGGCCCGCGTTGCGGCGTCGGCGAGATCTCGCTACCGGAAAACGAACCCGGAAGTTCGATCATGCCGGGTAAGGTCAATCCGACACAGTCCGAAGCGATGACGATGGTCGCGGTGCAGGTTTTTGGCAACGACGCGGCAATCGGGTTTGCGGGTTCGCAGGGCAACTTTGAGCTAAATGTTTTCAAGCCTGTGATGATCCACAACTTTCTGCATTCGGTGCGGCTCATCCACGATGCGTGTCACGGGTTTGTCGATTACTGTATCGCCGGCATCGAACTTAACCGCGAACAGATCGATCATTATTTGCGAAATTCGCTGATGCTCGTAACTGCACTTAACCAACACATCGGCTACGACAACGCCGCTAAGATCGCAAAAAATGCTCATAAAAAAGGTATCTCGTTAAAAGAATCGGCTGTCCAGCTAGAACTCTTGACTGCTGAGAAATTTGACGAATTGGTTATCGCAGAGGATATGACTCATCCCTGAACTGACGTCACTAGACAGTTGAATGACGGTTACATTACCGTTTCAATCTCATCAAATCCCGGACGCAAAAAATCACGAGCGTTCGGGAATTTTTTTTCGGTAAGCTGTTTGGTATTTTCGAGCAATTCGATGAGCGGACGGATCGTGTTGGAGTTTTGCGGTGAGAGTAGATACGTCCACGACAAAATTGAACGCTCAATAGCTATCAACGCTACCTTGATAGAACCGTTTGCATCACTTTGCGAATCTCTGATCTCGTCTGTATCTTCATCACCGTCTGCATCCAGAATGCCGTGTAAGCCGCGTTGGATCTTTACGGAAATAAAAAATTGATACCAATAAATTACCTCGATCACGTCTGCCAGCATTTCGTCATCCGCTGAACCATCGAGCCATTGATCTTTTGCATCAAGAACAGTTCGAGCTTCCCATGCATATTTTTCTGCCAATTTGGTGATCTCTTCGCCCTTGATAAAAGCCCTCTCGCGTGCGCGGATCTCGGCGTACTCTTCGTCACTAAGGATCGCTAGGTCGATACCGAATTCCTTGGCTTTTTCGGTCAACAGTTCTCGAGCTTCGGCAAAGATATTCTGTAGATTTCGAAAAAAGGCGGGATTGGTTATGTCCTTTTCCTCGTCGGTCATCGCCTGTTCTTCAACTCCGACGCGGCAGCGGGATACAAATTCGCATCGCTCACACCAGCGGTCACAGTAATTGAAGATTCCGGAAATGAAGTTTTCCTCGCCTTCCATAGCGGTTAGAACGACGTGTCAGCAGGTTTATAAAACACCAAAAAATAGATCACAGCGGCGATGATCGCGACGACAGACAGCGCGATCGCTCCGGCTATGAGGCCAAAGGTTTTTGCGCAGCCGGATTTTTTCTTTGGGTGGCGGAT
>JBEBGA010000626.1:0-1194 GCA_040081695.1 Pyrinomonadaceae bacterium | reverse complement strand
GTTTGATGCGGTCGGCGGCGGTTCGCAGATCGGTTCGACGCTGACGCGGAGCGGCGTGGCGGTCGCGAACGGGATATTCTCCGTCAGCCTCGATTTTGGCAGCGGTTTTCCCGGAGCAAGCCGGTTTCTTGAGATCAGAGTCAGGCAGGCGGGCGGCGGCGGATTTACAACGCTCTCGCCTCGCCAACCGGTTACATCGGCTCCGTACGCAGTTCGCAGCCTCAGTGCGGCGAACGCAGGAACTGCAAATCAACTCGCTCCAACATGTTCCGGGTGCGTAACAGCCGCCCAGATCGGCAGTGTCAACGGCAGCAGCGTAACAGGCACTATTCCCGTCGCCAGCGTCCCGGGGGGCAGCGGCAGCTATGTTCAGAATCAGAATGCCGCCGCTCAAGCCTCGACCGACTTCAACATCAGCGGCACGGGCACCGCGAACATTCTCAATTCCGCGACGCAATTCAACATCAATGGAAATCGCGTATTGAGCGTAGCGGGAATCGAGAACGTGTTTGTCGGCGTCGGCACGGGGAGCGTCAATTCGGGTTCTGCAAACTCTTTTTTTGGACGCGACGCAGGGCTCAACAATACGTCGGGCGTTCAGAATTCCTTCTTCGGGAAATTTGCCGGACGGGCGACGACGACTGGCTTTAGCAACTCGTTTTTCGGAAGTAACGCGGGCATGAACAACACGGCAACGGGAAACTCGTTTGTCGGAGCGCTCGCGGGTATGGCGAACACGTCGGGCGACAACAACTCCCTCTTTGGCCGGAGTGCGGGCACAAGCCTGACAACCGGGGCGGAAAACTCCTTTTTCGGTGCTTTTGCCGGAGCCTCCACGGTTTCCAACAGTAATTCATTTTTTGGCTACTCCAGCGGACGACTCAACACGACCGGGGTCGGAAATTCGTTTTTTGGTACAGGATCCGGAGAATTCAATGGTGCCGCGATCCAAAATTCATTCTTTGGCCATCGTGCAGGTTCTATCAATAGTGCTGACAGCAACTCATTCTTTGGATATCACGCCGGTCGCGTAAATTCCACCGGCGATAACAATTCGTTCTTCGGTCGAGAGGCTGGCGAGGCAAATACAAACGGTATTCGTAACTCTTTCTTCGGCGCCGCCAGCGGCTCCAGCAACATTGACGGCGAGTCAAACGCGTTCTTTGGACGCGTGTCCGGTCAAGCCAACACATC
>JBEBGA010000625.1:0-1194 GCA_040081695.1 Pyrinomonadaceae bacterium | reverse complement strand
GCAAATGAGCCAAACATCTTGTCCCAGATGATCAGAAACTCGCCAAAATTTTTGTCTAAGTAAGGAAAATTCACGCCATGATGAACGCGGTGATGCGACGGAGTTGTGAAATATTTTTCAAACCAGCCGAGCTTGCCGATAAATTCGGTATGGTGCAGAAACGCGATAAATAGGTGGATCCCCGCAATCATATAGATATAAAACGGCGGAAATCCGATGAGTGCGAGCGGCCAGAAAAACAGGAAAGAGCAAAACCGCTGTGTCACGCTTGCACGCAGAGCGACCATAAAATTCATCTCTTCGGCGGAGTGATGCGGTGAATGTGCCGCCCACATAATGTTGATCGCGTGGCCCCAGCGATGAACCCAGTAAAAGATAAAATCAACGCCAAGCAGCAGCAAGATGAACGACCACCACTGCATCTCAAACGTCCAGATGCGATAGTTTTCCCACAAATAGCCATAGACGACGTAAACGCCCGCCGCGACCAGTACATTGACCGTTTGATTGCCGAGCGCTGTGCCAAAATTTGCGACCGCCTCCGGAAACGAAACATAATCCCGCCGGTAGATGTAACAAAGCGCGACCTCGATCAGCACGAAAAAGATCGCGATCGGAGTCAGATATGTGTAGACATTTGCGTCCTGCATTCGCGATAAATATAACCTGAAACAGGGTGTTCTACAAAAAAGGCCGATGCGCAATTAACGCATCGGCCGATATTTTTTGGTCCGGTCCGGACCAGGTGGACCAAGATGGACCACGGGCGGACCAAGCTAATTCTTAGCCTTTGCCGCGTCGTATGCAGCCTGAGCGGCGACCTGTTCTTTTTGCTTGTCGGTCAACGCGATGCCCGCTTTTTCAAGCGTCGCGGCGTTGATACCGCCGGTTTCTTTTAGGCCATTTGCTTTCTGATAGGCCTTGACGGCATCTTTCAGAGCGTCGCTGCGTTCACCGTTTGCCTCACCCGCGAACATCTTTCCATCTTTTAACACTTTCTGTAGTGCGGTGATCTGATCTTTGTTTGCGGTAAACGGAGCGGGTTTTTTCGGGCCGTCGCTAGAATTTGACGGCTTATCCTTGACCTTCATCCCGGCAACGTCTCCAGGTGCGGTGAATGAACCGGGCGAAACGGGTATAAGTTTTTGTTTATCGGTAAGGGCGATGCCCATTTTCTCGAGCGTCGCGCGGTTG
>JBEBGA010000240.1:0-4989 GCA_040081695.1 Pyrinomonadaceae bacterium | reverse complement strand
GCGATAAACAAAGAGACCAAGGGTATCACTCTCAACAATGAAAATTTTGGCGATGTTTCGGACACAGAGAAACTCAGAAGCAAGCTAGCCGAGATCTTTAAGGAAAGAGAAAACAACGGCGTATTCCGCGAGGGTACGAATGAGGTAGAAAAGACGATCTTTCTAAAATCGCCAAAATCGGTTCGATACGGCGACGTGGTGAAAGTGATCGATGCGGCTAAGGCCGCAGGAGCGTCGCCGATCGGTCTGCAGGTCGATGATCTAACGGAATAATTTTGCCATAAAGCATCAGCCGGGCGCTTATGTTAGCGTCGGCGACCCGGTTGCTTTTATTGGCGGTGAATGGAGTCAAATGATGAGATTGTCTCGTATTGGAGTAGTTACTCTTCTATCAATGATCGTATTGGTGGGAGCTAATTGCTCATATTATAACCGGGTTATGGCCCGTAAGGATCTGGTTGACGGGTCGAACGCTTACAAGGGACGAAAATTCCCTGAGGCTGAAAAGCTCTTTAGGGCCGCGGCGGCTCGTGATCCTAAAGGTGAAACGACCGAGGGTAAGGTAGCTCAGCTATTTTTAGCGCGCACCCTGCACTCGATGTTTATTGGGGATCGCCAGAAAAAGAACCTTGCGGAAGAAGCGATCACTGAATATCAGAAAGCCCTTGCGAACGATCCTAAGGATCAGAGCTCATACAAAGCTATCGCGAGTTTGTATGAAAATCTGCAAAAAACTGACGAATGGCTTGCTTGGGTGACCAAACGTTCGCAGGACACAAGTATTCCTCCCGAACAGCGGGCTGAGGCATTTACCTCACTTGCGGCTAAGAAGAATACCTGCGCAAACGATATCTCTGATACCGAAGCGACCAAAAAGACCGTTACCAAAGATGGAAAACAGGCTTTTCAGTTCGTAAAGCCGGCAAAGCCTGAGGATTTTGAAACTCTTAAAAAATGTGCTGCTGAGGGAACCGTTCTGATTGATCAAGCAATTGCTCTCGAACCGGATCCGGTCAAGAACGCCAAGAGCTTTGACATTAAGGGTGCAAACGACAAACAACTTGCTGACACATTGGATATGCTCAAGGTATTTGAGTCGGCTAGGTCGTATAAGGCAAGCCTGTTGTTCCAAACGATGCGTATCGCCGAAATGGAAGGCCGTGGTGCCGACCACGACAGCACTAAGACGCAAGCCGACGCTGCTCGTACTGCGTTCCTTGAGATCAGTGATTTTGTGAAAAAGATCCAGACGGAGATCGATGATAGGGTTGCTGCTAAGGAAGAGGCCGGTAAAAAGGACAAAGCCAACAGCAACGCAGAAGCGAACAAAAAATAAGTCACTTTTTCTTTCCAGTAAGGGTGGTGCTCAATTACAATTGATTGGGCACCGCCTTTTTTAGTTTATGATCCGGATCGAAGATGTAATAGCAAAGGTCAATGAGAACCGGCCCGGGGCTGATACGGACCTCATTCGGCGTGCGTACCTCTTTTCCGCCCTGCATCATCGCGGCCAAACGCGGGCATCCGGCGAACCGTATCTAGTTCACCCGCTTGAAGTTGCAGAGATACTTGCTGATATGCGGCTCGACGAGGTCAGCGTTTCCACCGGGTTGCTTCACGACGTGGTCGAAGACACACTTGTCGATATCGACACCATTCGTTCGTATTTTGGCGACGAGATCACGCTGCTCGTTGACGGCCTCACAAAGATCGCAAACATCTCTGACCTCTCCAAAGAAAAACAGCAAGCCGAAAATGTCCGCAAGATGGTGCTTGCGATGATCACCGATGTTCGTGTCGTGCTGATCAAACTAGCGGACCGTCTGCATAATATGCGGACGATGCAGTATCTCAAACCCGAAAAGCGGGCACGCATATCGCAGGAAACGCTCGATATTTATGCTCCGATCGCCCATCGCCTTGGTATGGGTAAGTTGCGTAGCGAACTCGAGGACCTTTCGTTTCAAAATCTCTACCCGGACGACTATAAACGCCTTGCCATCGAGGTCGATGCCCGCCGTCCAGAACTTGAGGCTGCTCTCGAAAACATCAAATCGACGATCATTCAGCAGCTCACGGAGCACGACGTGCCGTTTGTCAGCATCGAGGGCCGCGTCAAGCGTCTCTATTCGCTCTGGAAAAAGCTTAAAAAGCAAAAGATCATGATCGAACAGGTCTATGATCTGATCGCCGCCCGCATCATTACCGAAAACGACCGAAAATATTGCTATCTTGCCATGAGCGTCATGCACGACATCTGGACGCCCGTTCCTGAGCGTTTTAAGGACTGGATAGCCATTCCGAGGGATAATCTATACCAGTCGCTGCATACGTCGGTTATCGGCGATGGCGGGCAACCGTTCGAGGTGCAGATCCGTACCGAGGAAATGCACCATATCGCCGAAGAGGGGGTCGCGGCCCACTGGAAATACAAAGATAGCACTCTAGGTCAAAAAGAAGAGGACGAGGCTCTAGATCAGCTTAGAAAGACCGTCGAGAAATTACTCCTACCGCTGGTTGAGAATACCGAGCAAAACGAGGATTCGGCGGATTTTATCGAAACCCTTAAGCTCGATCTCTATCCAAAGGATGTTTATGCATTCACTCCGATGGGCAAGGTCATACAACTGCCGCGCGGTTCGACGCCGATCGATTTTGCATACGCGATTCACTCGGCGGTCGGTGACACCTGCACCGGGGCAAAGGTCAACGGCCGGATCGTCCCATTGCGCAGCGAGATACATAACGGGGATGTCATCGAGATCTTAACGACGCAGAATTCCAAACCGTCCGGTGATTGGCTCAGCTTTACGATCACCTCGCGTGCCCGCAATCGCATTCGGCACTGGATCTCTCTTGAACAGCGGACCGAATCTATCGATATCGGCCGTAAACTGCTGCAGCAGGAAGCTGAGCGATTTCGTATTCCTGTCAAAAAATTTATCAACAATGATGTTGAGATGAAGCGTATCGCCAACGAATACGGCCTAGGCCGCCCGGACGACCTGTTTGCTTCGGTCGGTTACGGCAAGACTCTGCCTCGCAATGTAGTCGCGAAATTCCTAGGGCCTGAGAAATTTAGCGAACTCGACCCCGACGAACAAAAAGAGACCCGTCTCAAGACCGGCATGAAAGCCGTCAAGAAATTCATCGGGATGGGGGAGGATGCGATCATCGTCAAAGGCGTCGATAATCTGCTTACGACACGGGCGAAATGCTGTAATCCGCTACGTGGTGAGGACATTGTTGGGTACATTTCGCTGGGTAAGGGAATTGTCGTTCACAACAAACGCTGCAAGAACGTTTCGCAGCTAATGATAAACAAAGAGCGCATCGTCGATGTCGAGTGGGCCAAGAGTGACAAGGAGCAAAAACAATCCGTCCAGTTGCTCGCAACGACCGAAAACCGTACAGGTATGCTTGCGGGTATCACGAATGCAATTGCCGACATCAAGACGGGCATTCGTGATGCACGGGCGAATGTTTCCAAGAACGACATCGGTATGATCGAGGTGACTGTCGAGGTTTTTGATAAGAAGCACCTTGATAAAGTTATCTCCGCCATCGAGCAAGTGCCGGGCGTCATCGCCGTCGAACGTGTAAATGCGTGACCTCAGCACAAACGCCTCTCGCCTACTTTCTTTTTGTCCAGTAATTTGCTAGAATTCGCCTTTTGCTTGAAGTGACTTTTTGAGCTGGAAAGTAATGAATAAAGAGATCGTTTCTACAGATAATGCACCAGGAGCCATCGGCCCCTACTCGCAGGCGATAAAGACCGGAGGTATGGTATTTTGCTCGGGACAGATACCTATCGACCCGGCGACGGGCGATTTTGTGTCGGATGTCGTAAGCGAGCAGACCGAGCAGGTGCTAAAGAACCTCAGTGAAGTTTTGACAGCAGCCGGAACGAGCCTTGATAACGTCGTTAAGACAACAGTCTTTTTGGCGGATATGAATGATTTCGCCGAGATGAACGAGGTTTATTCTCGCTTTTTCATCGATAACAAACCGGCGAGGGCAACGGTTCAAGCGGCAAGACTGCCGCGTGATGCTAAGGTCGAGATCGAATGCATCGCCGTTGTTGGGTAATAAGAAAAGCCAAACGCCAATAAATATTCGCGTTTGGCAACTAAAACGAGATACCGCGTCTCAAAGAACTACGCGGCCTTGATAACTTTTCCGGTCTTGATGCAGCGGGTGCAGACTTTCATTCGTCCGTTGCCGCCGGCCGGTAGCTGAACACGGACAGGTTGTAGATTCGGGTTGAACCTACGTCGTGTCTTGTTGTTAGCGTGTGATACGTTATTTCCAAACTGCGGGCCTTTCCCGCATATGTCGCAGCGTTTTGCCATAATAATTTTCCTCCCATTTATTGGGGACCAAAAGAGTTTTACGAAAAACTCAAAACGATATTTATAACAAACAGCCTTGGGCTTAGTCAAGGCGAGACAAACAATGGATAAGTTGAAAGGAGTAAAAGCAATCGTGCAAATTAATAAAAGAGGGTTCTTGTTAACAGCGGCTGTGGCAGTTTTTGCAGCATTTTTTAGTGCGTGCGGCGGTCCGGCGGCCAATACCGGTGCAGGCGGTGACCCGAACGAAACTGCGGCCAAGGTAAATGGCAAGATCATCACCATGCAAGAGGTCGACCGTGCGGTCAAAGCACAGTCACAGGGACAAGAGAGCAAGCTCTCGCCTCTCGAACTCGCCGGAGCACGCCTTCAGGTGCTGCAAACGCTTGTCGAGCAAGAGGTAATGTTCCAAAAGGCCGAAAAAGAGGGCACTGTGCCGTCTGAGGATGAGGTCACCGGAGAGATAAATAAACAAAAGACCGCGAGCGGTAAGACGACCGAACAGATCGAAAAGAGCATGAAAGATCAGGGAATGACTGAAGCCGCTCTTCGTGATCAGGTTAAGAAGGGTCTCGCGACCCAAAAGCTCGTCGACAAGATCACCGGCAAGATCGAACCCCCGAAAGATTCTGAGGTC
>JBEBGA010000624.1:0-1196 GCA_040081695.1 Pyrinomonadaceae bacterium | reverse complement strand
TAGCCGGCGGACGGATTCCATATGATGAGAAACAAAAAATATCGTTTTGCCGGACTCACCGACGTCTCGCATATGACCCAGGCATTTCTGTTGAAATGCCGTGTCGCCTACAGCCAGCACCTCATCGACGATCAAAACCTCTGGATCGAGGTGGGCCGCGACCGAGAACGCCAGTCGCATGTAAATACCTGAAGAATAATGCTTTACAGGTGTGTCGATAAACCGTTCAAACTCAGAAAATGCAACGATCTCATCAAACTTTGCCTCGATCTCCTTTTTCTTCATCCCGAGGATCGCTCCATTCAGGAAAACATTTTCCCGGCCGGTAAGTTCGCTGTGAAAACCCGTTCCAACCTCGAGTAGCGACGCCACGCGTCCGTGGATCTCAGCCGTGCCGCTCGTCGGCCGTGTGATGCGCGACAGTATTTTCAGCAGTGTCGACTTACCGGCTCCGTTTCTGCCGATGATCCCCAGCCTGTCACCATCGAAAACGTCAAAGCTGACATCTTTTAGGGCCCAAAGTTCTCTTTTTTTATCGCCCTTTGGATTCCTCACAACGTCCATCAAGGTATCGCGCAGACTGTTCTGCATAGGACGGCCTATACGATAGAGCTTGGATAATTTGTCCGTCGAGATCACTTTCATCGGTCTATATCATGTCCGAAAAATCATCCTCCATCCGACTAAAGACGAAAAGCGAGATGCACACGATCACAAGTGTGCCCAGGATCGACGTCGCAATTTGCGGCCAATCAAAGCCGCTACCGAACAAGGCTGACCTGAAACCAAGAAGAACGCCGGTCAGCGGATTTAGCGCGAATACCTTCTGTACGGTTGGCGATAAGATGTCAAACGGATAAAAGATCGGCGAAGCGAACATCCATACCTGTAATGCGAATGGCAGTGCGAATTTCACATCGCGAAACCTGACATTTAATGCAGAGAGCAATGTACCTACGCTGACCGACAAAATAACTCCGTGAATGAGGAACAGCGGCGCGTATAATAAGCTCCAGCCCACTGAAACCCCGAAATAGATCATCGTTAAAACAAGGATCACAAATCCGATCGCCAGATCGATCAGGCCCGCAAAGACCGACGCGAGCGGCAGCAGCAAACGGTTGAACCGTTTTGCTGAAGCCGAAGGAGACCAGTTCGAGCGGTATTCCCAGGAGGAACTGGTCGCGGAATTCGGC
>JBEBGA010000623.1:0-1196 GCA_040081695.1 Pyrinomonadaceae bacterium | reverse complement strand
CGCCGCAGCGGACCGTGACTTGGCAGTCGGTCATCGCAAAATTTGACTGCAAAACGCTACAGACGATTTTGAATTTGAACGGCCTGATTTTCATAAGTATTTGTTTTTAAAAAATTTAATAGCTTCCGTCCACAAGCAACAGTTACAATTTCCGAAGTGCGATGCGAATGCGCGCACGAATCAAGGTAAAGTTCGGACTTGCGCCAAGCATACGCACAAAGCGCGGCCAGCCAAGTTACCAATATTCTAAAAACCAATAACAACAATACTGCGAATTCCGACAGCAAATGCGATATTCCATATCTCGAAAAGTGGCCGTAGGCGTGGGGATTATTGTATTTGGTGCGATCGTGGCCATGTTCACCACGTATTTCGCATCAACCACTGCCGCCAACACAATCCAGGAGTCTCAGGAACTAAGCCAGTCCATCCTGACCGCCGCTGGCGGCATGGAACTTAGCGCTACCGCAGCGAGCTTGCAGGTTTATAAATTTCTCGAAACCGACGATCCTTTTTACCGTCAAGCCTACCAGCGTCACATTAATCAATTTCGCGAACACGCCCTGCGTTTTCAGGCGCTTGCCCAGTTGAGCGAATGGCGGGAAGCGGGTCTGACCATCACCAATTTCCACAAAAAACTGGACGAAATCGGCACCGAGATCATGTCTCGCCATGCGCAGCGCGCCGCCGAACCACAAACCGAAGAATCGCGACGCGTAAACACCGGCCGACTGCTGGACCTTCAGCAACAGATTACTTCCACCATCGGCACGCGAATTCGCCCTTCACTCGCGCGCTATGTCGAAGACAGCCGTAACTCGGCCAATACACAGACCATACGGGTATTGCTCGTTGCGGGCGGCATGTCGTTGGCCTTGTCGCTGATCGCTGTCGTCGCAGGACGCTTCGTGCGCCAGAGTATCGTGACGCCGATTCAGAAACTCGCAAAAGGTGCCGACGCCGTTGCGACCGGAGACCTGGATCACCGGGTAATCATCAATACCAACGACGAATACTCGGATCTCGCCAAAAACTTCAATCACATGGTTGATCAGTTGCAGGGCACCACCGTTTCAAAAACCCTGCATGAAGAACAGGAAACGCAGTTGCGTACCCTGCTCGACGGCGTACGCGACTACGCGATCTTCTCCATAGACGATCAGGGATTCGTGACCAAATGGAACCAGGCCAGTACC
>JBEBGA010000622.1:0-1205 GCA_040081695.1 Pyrinomonadaceae bacterium | reverse complement strand
GCGTCGCTGTGGCTGAGGAGTTGGCACGCCGATTGCGCGATCAGGGTTTCGCCGTGCACACGGGTCACCGCGATATAGGTCGTTAGGGATATAGGCCGTTAGGCACTAGGCGACAACTGACGGCTCGGTAGGCTGGCGTTGGCAGCAACTCACCTTTCGAAAGGACGCAGCCATGACGGTTCGCGTTGGTATCAACGGTTTCGGGCGCATTGGGCGCAACTTCTTCCGCGCTGCAAAGGAGCGCGGTGTCGACATCGATTTCGTCGCAGTCAACGACCTTGGCTCGCTCGCGACGATGGCGCACCTACTGAAGTACGACTCGGTGCTCGGCACACTGCCCAACAAGATCGCTGCAACCGCGAACGGTATTTCTGTCGACGGCGACGAGCTGCGCGTACTGCAAGAGCGCGATCCTAAGAAGCTGCCGTGGGGCGAGCTCGGCGTCGATGTCGTGATCGAGAGCACCGGCTTCTTCACCAAGCGCGACACCGCCGCATACCACCTCGAGGCTGGCGCGCCGTTGGTCATCGTCTCATCCCCATGCGACGGAGCCGACGCGACCTTTGTGTACGGCGTAAATCACACAGACTTTGACTTCGCTACCCAGAAGGTGATTTCGAATGCAAGCTGCACCACTAACTGCTTTGTCCCTCTCGTCAAGGTGCTCGACGATGCGTTCGGAGTCGAACAGGGTCTGATGCAAACCGTGCACGCCTACACAGGCGATCAGCAACTGGTCGATGGGCCGCATCACGACCTGCGTCGTGCTCGCGGTGCCGCGATCAACTCCTCAAGCGAGATTTTTAGTCCGTTAGAAATCTTAAGTAGAACTTCAAGCGTCGGATTGGCGCTGCCGGACTCTAAAAGTGCGATTGTGCCGCGATTAATACCCGTGAGTTGCGAGAGTTTTTGTTGTGACAAGCTCAGGCGCGAACGCAGACGTACCAGGTTTAATGCAATATTTCGCGCGGCTTTGTCTGATAAATTATCCATTTGCCATTATAATGCCATAATTGAAATTATAAAGTCTATCCAATGTTAAAATCGATCATAGAAAAGTTGAGTTTCACCCTCAGTCGTACATTAACCTATAAGTTAATATTCGGATGAGGGATCTGTTAAATACTTTTAGCTCTTTCCTCAGGAGGAAAAATGAAAATCAAAATCGACCATATCAATCTCACTGTTACAGATATCAAATCAAG
>JBEBGA010000239.1:0-5031 GCA_040081695.1 Pyrinomonadaceae bacterium | reverse complement strand
CTATCACAGGCGACGGTCAATGGCGTTTATTTGAGCCGTGGTGCGGTGATAATCGGTACGATCATTTTGATGTCACAGGCGAGGGCTTTGAATCTGATGATGGTCGGCGAGCGGGATGCTTTTGATTTTGGGGTCGAGGTCGGGCGTGTGCGGATGCTGGTTTTTGGCGCGTCGAGCCTGGTGGTCGGCGCGGCGGTCGCGGCAAGCGGGTCGGTCGGGTATGTGGGGCTGATCGTCCCACACTTGGTGAGGCTGACGGTGGGCAGCGATAACCGATTGGTGGTGCCGTTTTCGGCGGTGGCGGGGGCGATATTTGTGGTGTTTGCAGATACTGTAGCCCGCACGGCAATCGCTCCGAGGGAATTGCCCGTCGGGGCAGTGACTGCACTCATTGGAGCACCGTTGTTTATATATTTGCTGAGGAAGAATTAAATTAGCCGGAGATAAACACAGATGACGCAGATAAAGACTTTTGTGAACTCTTTTCTGATCGGCTTCGATCTGCGGTCATCTGAGGCAAAAACAAATGCTTGAGGTTAGAGACATATCGGTTGGGTACGGTGAGTATGCGGTTTTGGGTGGCGTGTCGTTTGAGCTGCGCGAAGGCAAGACCATCGTGCTGCTTGGTGCGAATGGTGCGGGTAAGACGACGCTTATTAAGGCCCTGAACGCGACTTTGCCTTTAACGAGCGGTGAAATTGCGTTGGGTGGACAGAGCCTATCAAAGATCTCGCGGCGTGAGATCGCGCGGAATATCGCTGTTGTTGCGCAGGAAAATGAGACGCGGTTTCCGGTGACGGTTTTGGAGTTTGTGCTGTCGGGGCGGTTTGTTCACGGGAATGCTTTTGGGTGGGAGAGCGAGGCTGATATTAAGTTTGCCGAGAGGGCCTTGGCGGATTGTGATCTAAGCGGGTACGAGACGCGGCTTATGAATCATCTTTCGGGCGGCGAGCGGCAGAGGGTTGTGCTGGCGAGGGCTTTGGCTACGGGTGCGAAGATACTATTGCTTGATGAACCGACGGCGAATCTGGATCTCGCACATCAGGCAATGATGTTCCGGCTCGTGCGTGAGCGGTGCAGATCTTGTAATGCGTCGGCGGTCGTCATCACGCATGATCTAAATCTTGCGGCGGAGTTTGCGGACGAGATCATATTATTAAAGGACGGGCGGATTGCCGCGAAGGGCACGCCGGCTGAGGTTTTGACGGCTGAAAATATCAAGGGTGTTTTTGGCGTGAAGGTATTGCTGGATGAAAATCCGGCGAGTGGTAACGTTCGGGTGACGAACGTATTTTGAAGAAGTAGTCAGTAGTCGGTAGTCAGTAGCGAAAGCGGCGGTGAAACACCCTGAACTACAAACTACATTGTTGATGAACGATGCAAGGGAAGTTTGGTGCAAAGCCAACGCTGCCCACGCAACAGTGAGATCAAATGTCGAATTTCGAATAACGAATATCAAATTGCCTAGATTCTATATTCGATATTCTCCATTCGATATTTGATCGAGCCTGGAACCTAGCTCGTTTGTCGGGGATTTGAACCATTCTGCGATGGGCAGAAAAGGAGTAAAGATGAAGTTTATATTTGCGGCATTGCTAGGATGTTTATTTACTTGCGTGTTAAACGCACAGATAGCTAGTCATTTATACGGCAGCGTCAAGGATCTAGATGATCGGCCAGTCGCCGGAGCAACAGTAACTCTCATTCGAGTATCGGGAAAAGAAAAGACGTTCTCGGTAACTACGGATGCACAGGGTAAATATGATTTTCCGGGAGAAACGCCGGGCGGCGAGTATCGATTGTTCGCGACGAAGACCGATGCCGGGATTACCCGTGCGTCGACTCCGATAACGATCACGGTGTATTTGGAGGCAAGCCAAGAGCAGGATCTGCAGCTCCATCAAGAATTTCAAGTCCGTGAGTCGGTGACCGTTGCGGCCGGCGAATCGCAGACCATCGAGCAGGTCTCGAAGACTGTCGATACGATCTCGGGTCAGGAGATGCGGGAGCGGGCGGATTTTTCGTTTATTGAGTCGTTGCGGACGATACCGGGGCTTCGGATCGCTCAGTCGGGCGGTTTTGGAAAGCTTGCGACGATCAAGACACGGGGCTTGCGCAACTGGGACACGGCTTTATTGCTTGACGGGATACGGTTTCGTGACGTGACCGGTATTACCGGCGATGCGACGGCGTTTTTGAGTGATTTTACGTTGACGAGCGTTTCTAAGGTCGAGGTGCTTCGCGGGTCGGGTTCGTCGCTTTATGGGACGAATGCTATCGGCGGGACGATCGATTTTCAGACGCCTGAGGCAAAATCCGGGACGCACGGACAAATCGGGGGAGCGTTTGGCGGGCTTGGACTGCGGCGTTTTCGCGGCACGATTGCGCACGGCATGGCAAACGGTAAATTTGGCATTACGGCCGGCGCTTCGCAGACGACCTATACCAAGGGCATAGACGGCGACGACCGGGCGAACAACACAAATCTGCAGACGCGGCTCGATTTTGCTCCTACAGCCAAGACGAGCATTTCGGGCCGGATATTTTTCTCCGACGCGGATGTGCGGCTCAATACCGACCCCGACACTTTGGGTACGCTGCCGGCGACAAACTCGACGATCATCAACGCCCAGCAAGGCGTAAATTTTACGTTTGACGCAAACGACCCGGACCGCCGACAAGATTCGAGGTTCTTTAACGGGCAGATCGTCGTCAATCAGATCGTTAACGACAAATTTGTTATCGGCGGCTATTACCAAGGGTTAACCACAACCCGTGTCAATAACAACGGTGCTCTTGGGGTGGGTTTTCAGAGCGCTTCGACGAGCCTGTTCGAAGGCACGGTGCATACTGGAAACGTCCATTTTAGCTGGACTCCCGTGAGGGAGAACACCCTTACCGCCGGGTATGAATTTGAGAACGAACAGTATTTCAATGACGGCAAGACGCCGTCGGGTACGCAAGATTTTTTTACGAGAGCGGGACAGAGCAGCAACACAGTTTATGTGCAAAATCTCGTGAGTCTGCTTGGCGGCGATCTGCAGCTTGCTGGCGGTATGCGTTTTCAGAGATTTAATCTGAAAGCTCCGGGCTTTAGCCTGACCAATGCTCCGTACAACAATCTGACCCTGACCAGTCCGCCAAACGCTTATACGTTTGATGGTGCGGCGTCGTATTTTGTCAGAAGTCGCGGGACAAAGTTTCGTGTCCACGTTGGCAACGGCTATCGTGTGCCGTCGTTGTATGAGCGGTTCGGTTCGTTCTATAACACGTTTCCGTCAAATGCGTTTGTTGCGATCGGCGACCCGTTCCTAAAGCCGGAAAAGACTATCGCATTTGACGCGGGAGTCGAGCAAAATCTTGCAAACGAGCGCGTACGCGTTTCGGGTACGTATTTTTGGACGCGGTTGACGGACATCATTGGTTACGGGAATACGGTAACGAATATCGGTACGACGCCCAGGCCGTTTGGCGGGTACGTGAATCAAAAAGGCGGCACCTCACGCGGCGGGGAATTTAGCGTCAAAGCGAGGGCGACCGACACGACCGATCTGTTTGCGTCATATACGTTTACCCGTAGCGTACAGCTCGTGCCGCAGTTAACGGGCAGCGGTATTCTCAAAACGCTTGGTGTGCCGGATCACCAATTTACATTTGTCGCGACCCAGCGATTTAAGCGTTTTTGGGTGAATTTCGATTTCCTTGCGACGAGTTCGTATCTTGCTCCGATCTACAGCAACTCTAACTTTACGACACGTCTTTACCGTTTTCAGGGCAACCGCAAGGGCGACCTGACGGGGGGGTATACGTTTAACATCAAAGGTGACAAAACACTGCGGCTGTTCGGCACGGTGGAAAATGTCTTTAACCAGGAGTATTACGAGAACGGATTTAGAACTGCCAAGGCAACGGCTCGGGCTGGTCTGACGTTCGGATTCTAAGAATGGGATTGCCCACGAAACACACGAAATGTACGAAAATAGGGAGGAAAAAGTAGGAAAGCATTAAGGGCTATAGAGCGTCTTTTAGTGGAACTATAACTTTTCTAAACATTTCGTGTTTCGTGTGTTTCGTGGGCAAATGGATTAAAATCTTTGTATCGGGGGATAAAGATATGAAGATTCGAGTTTTGTTTTTGGTTTTCATTATTATCACGGCGACAGGTGCGGCGTTTGCCCAGAGCAAGACGGTCACCAACGACGACCTCTCAAAATACAAACAGGAAAGGGTCAAGGCCGAGGCTGAGTTGCGTAATAATTACGCCAAGCTCGGTTTTCCGTCACCCGAGGAACGCGCTCGGCGTGATGCCGAGTCGGTAAAAGAAACGGTCGAACTTTCGGCGCGGCTCCGTAATGAGCGGTTGGAACGCGAGCGGATCGATGCCCAAAACGCGGCAAATGCTCAATATAGCGCCGCATTGTTGAGGGCTATACAGCCGCAGAATACGGTTGAGCATTACTCACCGTCATATTTTGGCGGATACTACAACGGTTGGTGGCGGCCGCGTCCGATCGGACGGGTCGGGTATCAGCAGCCGGGATATTTTGCCGGCGGACAATTTTGGCCGACCGGGCCAGCGACAAAACCGCGACCGTTGTTTAAGGTGACGCGACACTAGGGCATACGCATCGGCTCACGCCGACGCTACCGACAGGACGGCCGACGGCGTTGACGCGGACGAGACATTAATTTATGAAACCAGGTTGGGAAGCAGTTATCGGCATGGAGATCCATGCTCAGTTGGCGACGGAGACCAAGATATTTTGTTCGTGCGCGGTCGAGACGGGCGGCGAGCCTAATGCGAATACGTGCCCGGTGTGTCTGGGTTTGCCGGGGGCATTGCCGGTGCTGAACCGGCGCGTGATCGAGCTTGGGGCGAGGGCGGCTTTGTCGCTCGGGCTGGAAATTCAAGAAACGTCGATCTTTGCACGCAAAAATTACTTTTACCCCGACCTGCCAAAGGGCTATCAGATCTCGCAATACGACAGGCCGTTTTCGGCGAATGGGCAACTGACGATCATGACGGCGGAG
>JBEBGA010000621.1:0-1206 GCA_040081695.1 Pyrinomonadaceae bacterium | reverse complement strand
ATCATAGTCGTGGGGATGCTCCGATGTTAAAACGGGACACAAATGGATATCCATTTTTGCTTTACTTAATTAGAAACGGAATTTTCTGGCACGCTTAAATATCGGTTAATTAGCAAGCCATGTTCACGAAGCGGTTATCGATCCTAATAATTTGTTTAAAGTATTCCCAGAAAGCAGTGAGATGTATTCGTTCTATTTTTCGGTAACAACAATAAGAGTACGAATTCCAGGGGCTTATTTTAAGCCAAATTAACCGCCCTCATGCGAGTTGTTGTGCAAACCGCTAGGCGCATTGCGTCTTTTGCGGCGTGGAGCTGTCGGTTGGCGTCGTGAGTGGCAGATGAACAAGCACGTTAAGTGGGGTAAAGGACCGGGAGGTAACGTCACACCGTTTCCCAGTTCGAGCCTGCCGTCGTTTCTCAAGTCATCGATTTCGTATCGCGTGCTCGAGGCGCGCACGGCCTTCGATGCGGCGGCCGTGGCGACTGCAGCCGACGTTGCTCATGACTCTAGTGCTACAGCCGACACGGCAGCGGCGGCCGAAGCATCCTCAAGGGAAACAGCTGCGGCTGAGTCGTCATCTGATCTAGCATCGGCCGCGGATACGATTGCGCCCTCCGCCGGCGCCGGTTCGAATTCCGTTGTTTTTATCGATGGCTCGGTAGCCGATCAGAACGCACTGATCTCCCAAATCGAGAGCGGCGCTGAAATCGTACTCCTCGACTCGACCCGGGACGGCGTCGAGCAAATGGCGGAGTATCTCAAGGATCGCAGCGGGATCGAGTCGATCCACATCCTTTCCCACGGCGATGCCGGCCGGCTCTACGTCGGAAACGCTGTTCTTGATTCGAAGTCGATGTCGGGAGCTTACGCCGATGACCTTGGGATTATTGGAGCGGCACTGTCCGAAAATGCGGATATTCTGATTTACGGTTGCGATGTCGCTTCGGGACCGGGCGGAGCGGACTTTGTCAAATCTCTGTCGGACATGACGGGTGCAGACGTCGCAGCGTCCTCCGACGACACGGGTGCAGCCATCTACTTTCAAGGCAAAATCGGGATGCGAGGCATCAATCCGCGTCAAGCGCGTGAGGCTATCGACTGGCACTGCCGGCAGCAGCCGAAGCATGCCGTTCGCGACTATCTGCATAACTTGAAGTGGGACAAAACAGAGCGCATCGAAAAGGCGTTTGAAACGTACTGGGG
>JBEBGA010000620.1:0-1207 GCA_040081695.1 Pyrinomonadaceae bacterium | reverse complement strand
CGCGAGTACTGCGTCGTAGGTTTCGGTGATCTGGCGCAAGTCTCCGACAAAAAACTTACAATCCGGGTGTTGGCTTGAAACGTGCGCGACAATCTGCTCCGAAAAATCGAGCCCGGTATAACGGCAGCCGCGCGACAATATCATTGGAATAATTTCGCCCCAGCCGATACCGACATCCAGTACGTTGGATCCGGGCACCACTTGGTTGGCGACGGCTCTTAATCTGCGGATTCTGAACTCTGGGGCTTCACTGCTGCTTGCGAGATCGTCCCATAGTGCCGCCGAGCTCATATCCGGGAGTTCAGGATGGGCATCTTTTGCGTAACTTCTGCGTAGCGCTTGCAGGTCACCTTTGCGCGCTATGGCGTGCCGGATACTGTCTACTTCAAATGCGCTGCTATTTATGGTTGTTGGCATTTACACGGCCCAAATCTATCATTTCGGATTCGACTATTACGGAGATTCGTCAACGGCGTTAATGTTGAATTCAATGCAACAAGGCGTAAGGTTTTTCTATGCACGTCACTGCCAATTAGCGATTGGCGGACGCCATTTGCTCTGCTGTTTCTTTTTCGCCGTTGTCTCCAAGCATATTCCGAAAATCCTCATTGCGCTCCATAAGCTGATTGAAATTGCCGATATCCACGACTTTGCCGCGTTTAATAAAAAATATCGAATCGCAGTTTTTTACCGTAGTAACCCGATGAGCAATGATCAGTATGGTTTTAGCGCGCATGAGCTGGTTTAACATTTCTGCAATGGCCTGCTCTGTTTCGCCGTCCAGTGCCGAGGTGGCTTCGTCCAATACCAATACTTCCGGATCGTAATACATCGCGCGGGCAATGCCGAGGCGCTGTCGTTCCCCGCCAGATAGCCTGACTCCCCGCTCGCCAACCAGCGTGTCAAGTTTGTCCGGTAAGGCAGTTACCATTTGCTCCAGACGGGCTACTCGCAAGGCGGCTAACACCTTGGCATCATCAATCTGATCGTCGGCAATTCCAAATGCAACATTTCTGCGAATGCTGTCATCCATCAGATAGATCGATTGTGGAACATAGCCGATATTTCGTTGCCACGCAGAACGAACATCCGCGATTTGGCGCCCATCTATTTGGATGACGCCTTTATCGGGATCAATAAGTCCCAGAATCAACTCGATCAACGTGCTCTTGCCGGCGCCGGAAGAGCCCATAAAGGCAATTGACGA
>JBEBGA010000619.1:0-1208 GCA_040081695.1 Pyrinomonadaceae bacterium | reverse complement strand
ATATTACCTTTCCCTGATATTAACGGGGATGTCTAAGAAGTACAGAATCTGTTTATTTCGCGAGGAAAGGTAAACGGGACTCTTTGGATACTCAAAAAAACTGAGAGCTACTTCTGCTTAACTGATCCGGGCCTGCTCTCAAACTTATCCAAAAACCGTTAAAGACGAAGCGCTGCGACCCAAGGTCGAAGCGAGAGAAGGATTAACAACTATGAGTGTGAGTGTAAATGGTTGAAAAAGCAAGGGGAAAGTTGAATATTTGAGAAGTGTGGATGTCTATGCTGGTAGACCTAATTGCCAATTGGGAGAAAATATCTCTTCCAATTCCCAATTTATCAATGGACAATTGACAATTATTTCTGGAGAAACGCGACAAACTCAGATTCGTTTCGTGTCAGGCCTTCGAATCGTGCAACGATCGCATCGTCGGGCGTGATGATCGCGTAGAGCGGCAATGCAACGGTGCCGAAACGAGCTTCCTGCATCCGCTGAAACCCTTCGTAAGGCTCGCCTTCGCCGTCGGTGAAGAGCTTTACGCGAACGAACTTGGAAAGCTCGGTATTGACCGCGGGCTTTGGAAACATATTCGCTTCCATCCAACGGCAATTGGTGCAGGTATAGCCGGTGAAATCGATAAAAACCCGTTTGTTTTCTGCTTTCGCCGTTTTGAGCGCGGCTTCGTAGTCGTTCGTGATCCAGGCCAGCTCGCCATTAGCCAATGTCTGCCCGCCAGAGGATACTGCGGTCGTCTGCTTCATCGGCGGAAGGAAAGATTCGAGTTCGCCAAGCCGACTGCCGAAGAGGCCGGTCAGCAAATAAAACGTCAGCGTCGCAAACAAAAACGCATTCAGCACCCGAACCAGACCGACACGATTGTCATCCGAGTCGTGCGAGAATTTGAAAAGACCCAATAGATACAACGTAATGAGCACTGACAGACCGATCCACCCGGCGATCACCACCTCGCGAGTGAAAATCCCCCAACCCCAGACGAGATCGACATTCGAAAGGAATTTGAGAGCCGCTCCGACCTCGAGAAAGCCCATCACAACCTTGACCGAGTTCATCCAGCTACCAGAACGCGGCAGGGAATTGAGCAGATTCGGCGCAAGAGCGAGTATAAAGAATGGCAGTGCAAATACGCTAGAAAACGCTAGCATCCCGACAACCGGATAAAACAGATCACCATTTGCCGCCGAGACCAGGAT
>JBEBGA010000618.1:0-1215 GCA_040081695.1 Pyrinomonadaceae bacterium | reverse complement strand
CTGATGCGTGGTGCATCTCATGCAAATATACATGACGGAACATTATAAATACCGAATAGTGATCGAACGCCTCGTGAACTGCGGTTTTTTGCCATTCTTCGGGCGAAAGCTGATTTAGTCGTTTCACAAGCGAAGCTCGTTCGCGGACGTAGCGGTCGAGGCTTTCGTCAAGGTCGATCTCGAGCATCGCTCCCGCTTCGTCTTCGGCGGAATTCTCGATAGTTTTGATGATAGGCTCCGGCGTGGACAGAATCAGATCAAGCCTCGCCCGAAACGCCACATCCGACTGCGACAAATGCACCGCATGCTCATACGCCGACCATTTCGCCGGAGCCGGACGACGCTTTAGTATCTGTGGCGGCACCTCACGGATCAGGGGAATGATCACGTCCGGCGCTGTCGCGAGTGCAGAGATCAAGGTGGCTGTGTCACTCATAAGTTCTAACGCGGCTTGCCGCAATGCAGCCCGGTCAGGCTTGCCTGACCGTTAAGTCAAAAAAAATCTAGAGGAGGCTATGCCTCCGTAAACCTCAACGATGCCACTCGATCTTAGCTCGGTCAACTTCCAAAGGCTCTTCATCTAGCCGTCTCCCATGCCAAATACGAGCGCTCGACCATCGCCAATCATTCGGATGCTCGACCAGCTCTGCCCGAACTGGATTCAGATGCGTGTACTGGATCCGCTGCCACAGCATCTGCTCGCTCCATAGCAGTCGAGTGTTCGGATGCCGCTGCCAAACCGAGTAGTCGGAACCATCACTCCGATGCTTTACCTTCAACTTTTCGAGCGAATCGGCGTGGCCGTGTTCTTTTAGATGATCGATGATGCGTCGGCTGGCGATGCCTTTAACAAACCTGAAAATGTCCTTCGAATCGACCTTGCTGTTCGTTACCAAGTGGAAATGATCCAGCATGATGACGTAGGCAAATATCAGGAATTTGCCCGAACGTCTCGCCTCATAGAGAGCAAGAGCCATTACTCGTGCGAGAGCCTCGGTGCGAAATATCGGCAGCCGATCTTTCGTGACCGCCGTCAGATAAAATGCCGGACTATCTCTTGATATTCTGAACATCTGTCGGAGGCACAGCCTCCTCCGGGATTTTATGGGATATCGACCGGTCAGGCAAGCCTGACCGCACTGCGCTTGGGCAAGCCCAAGATTGTAGGGCTTCGTGCGTGACTTATTGAGCTTCGGAACTGGTTTGTACTGCTTC
>JBEBGA010000022.1:0-18169 GCA_040081695.1 Pyrinomonadaceae bacterium | reverse complement strand
GATCCTGCGCGATTTCAGCGACCTTTTTGCTGACGGCAGTACGAGTTGGATCGTTTCATAGTATCTCCTACGGACAAATTATTTTGGTTTAGATGCAATATAACAGTGTTTAGCCGAATTGTCATTACTTTTTACGCGCAGTGCCGATCTCACACCGAGAATATTGACACCGAAACACGCTTCTAGTAGTCTTTCGATATACAAAACGTCTCTTCTATAACGAAAATTTGACCACTCTGAAAAAACTAGAATTACCAACCCAAGGCCTCAACACGCTGTTCGGCGTTCAGGATCAAAACATCAAATATCTCGAATCTCTGCTCGATGTCAGTATAGGTGCCCGCGGCAACGAGCTGCTCATCGACGGCGACGAACGCGACATCAAAACCGTCGAACAGATCCTGCGCGATTTCAGCGACCTTTTTGCTGACGGCAGTACGTTCACCGACAAAGAGCTTCGCGACGCGTTCAAGCAGATCGCCGAAGACCGTGCGTACAGCCTCAAAGACCATTTCCTAAAGGCGCGTTTTAACCCGTCCGGCAAGAAATCGGTCGCCCCCAAAACGGCTAACCAGCGTAAATACCTTGACGCGATCGCCGCTAACGATCTTGTGTTCGGCATCGGCGTTGCGGGTACGGGCAAAAGCTTTCTTGCGGTGGCGATGGCGGTCGATGCGTTGATGAAAAAACAGGTCAGCCGCATCATCCTCACGCGTCCGGCCGTCGAGGCCGGCGAACGCCTCGGCTTTCTTCCCGGCGATCTGCAGGACAAGGTCGATCCGTATCTTCGCCCGCTTTACGATGCTCTGTTTGACCTCGTCGATGGCGAAAAGGTTACAAAAATGCTCGAAAAGCGCATCATTGAGATCGCTCCGCTCGCTTTTATGCGCGGCCGCACGCTGTCGGACGCATTCATCATCCTCGACGAGGCTCAAAACACCACGAGCGAGCAGATGAAAATGTTCCTCACGCGTATCGGTTTTGGCTCCAAGGCCGTCGTCACGGGCGATAAGACCCAGATCGACCTGCCCCGCGGTCAAAAAAGCGGCATTAAAGAGGCCGAGCACGTACTCGCCGATCTCGAAGGCATCGAGTTTGTCTATTTCAACGAAAAGGACGTCGTCCGCCACAAGCTCGTCCAGATGATCGTCAAAGCCTACGAAGAAAACTCCGAAAACAACGAACCCGGCGACCACTGACATATGATCGACGTCGTCAATCTACAACGCAAAGTAAAGCTCGATCTGGCTCTCATTCGTGCATTCGTGGCTACTCTTTCGGAAAAGGTTGAGGAATCTGGAAACTCGACATTCACCGTCGCGTTCATCGGCGACGGCCGCATGCAACAACTCAACGAACTCTTTCGCAACAAACCCACCACCACCGACGTCCTCTCATTCCCCCACGAACCCGACGAATTTGATTCTGAAAATAAAAGTCTGGGGGATATAGTGATATCGGTCGAACAGGCGCAAAAACAATCCGCCGAAAACGACCTCTCGCTCGACGCCGAGATCAAACAGCTCATCCTCCACGGCCTGCTGCACCTCTGCGGCTACGACCACGAAACCGACAACGGCGAAATGAACGCTCGCGAACTACAATTGCGTGAAGAATTAGGAATTTAGCAACAAATAAACACGGGTAAGAGCGATTCTAAATCTGTGTTTATCTGTGTTAATCTGTGGTTTCGCATTTTATGTCTGACACCAAAAAAACAGCCGACCCGTGCGTGATGGTGATCTTTGGTGCGACGGGGGATCTGACCAAACGCAAGCTGTTTCCTGCGCTCTACAATCTTGCCAAGGACGATTTTCTGCCGCACAAATTTGCCATCATCGGCGTCGGGCGTCAGGAAATGACTACCGAGGAGTTTCGTGAACAGATGCTGGCGAATCTGCAAGAGTTCATCCCCGGCGGTCCGGAGGAAAAACTCGTCAAATGGTTTGCGGAACGTATCTATTACACCGGCGGTGATTTTGACGACGACAAAAAGCTGTTCGGCGACCTCAAAGACCTCATCGGCGAAGTCACGACCGAGCATCATATCCCCGACAACTATTTTTATTATCTGGCGACGCCGCCGAACCTTTTTGCGAACGTCACGCAAAAGATAGTAAAGAACGGGCTTGGGAAAGAAGACGGCAACAACTGGCGGCGATTTATTTACGAGAAACCCTTTGGCCGCGACCTCGCGTCGGCTCAGTCTCTCAACGCCGACCTGCTCAAAACGATCAAAGAGCGTCAGATCTACCGCATCGACCATTATCTTGGTAAAGAGACGGTACAGAACATCCTGGTCTTTCGTTTTAGCAACAGCATTTTCGAGCCGATCTGGAACCGCAACTTTATCGACCATGTCCAGATCACCGTTGCCGAATCTCTCGGCGTTGAGCGTCGCGGCGGATATTACGATTCGGCAGGTGCTTTGCGGGACATGATCCCGAATCACATCTTGCAGCTCGTCACGCTGACCGCAATGGAACCGCCCGTTTCATTTGACGCCGATTCCGTCCGCGACGAGCAGGCTAAGATATTGCAGTCCATCCAGCCATTCACGCCTGAGGACGTCCTAAAGAAAACGAGCCGCGGCCAATACGGCGAAGGCGAGATCGATGGCAAGGCGGTTCCAGCTTATCGTGACGAAGAGATGATCGCCGCTCATTCAAATACAGAGACGTTTGCCGCCCTAAAACTCACGCTAGACAACTGGCGCTGGGCCGACGTGCCGTTTTACATCCGCACCGGCAAGCGTATGCCAAAACGGCATTCGAGCATCGTCATCCAGTTCAAACAGGCACCGTTCACGCTCTTTCGCGGCACGCCGGTCGAGCGTCTGCGGACGAACCGCATCGTCATCCACATCCAACCCGACGAAGGCATCACGCTGCATTTCGGTGCAAAAATACCCGGACCTATCGTCAACATCGGCCCGGTCGATATGGATTTCAACTATGTCGAGCATTTCGGCGAACAGGTCTCGACCGGCTACGAACGCCTGCTGTTTGACTGCATGATCGGAGACGCGACGCTCTTTCAGCGGGCCGATATGGTCGAGGCGAGCTGGCGTATCGTCGATCCGGTGCTCGATGTCTGGAGTGCGTTGCCGCCGAGGAGCTTTCCGAATTACGCCGCCGGCAGTTGGGGGCCAAAAGAATCCGATGACCTGCTTGAAGCGGATGGCCGGGCGTGGAAAAATATCGACTAGCGACACTTTATGGAACTTGAGATCATCATCGCGGCCGCCATCCTACTCGTACTCGTCTTTTTGGCGACGATCGATATGGCGTTTTCGCATCTATCTGACGTTGGCCTGCGGCGGCTCGCGTCTGACGAAGAGCTTGCGAACAAAAAAGACTCTGCCACTTTTCTGCGCGAAATACTCGAGAACCGTCCGCGTTTCCGCTTTGCCCTGTCGTCCGTGATCCAAGTCTTTTTGATCTGCGTTGCAGTGCTCGTAACGGTGGTCGTCTCGCAATTTACTCCGACACGGACAAAGACGCTCCTAGTCGCGCTCGCCGTCAGTATAACCGCTACCGTCCTGATCCGTCAGATCGTTCCGCGCTTGCTGGTGCGCACCAGCACTGAGAAAAAGCTGCTCTTTCTGCTTCCGGTCATTCGCCCGATCTATGCTTTTGTCGCTTTTCTCGTCGAACCGGTCGCTCGTAACAAGGCCGCTCAAAAACTCGAATCAACCGTGGCTCCTGATTCTCCTGACGATAGGTCCGACGACAACGCCGAAGACTTTCAGGCACTGATGGAAGTCGGCGAGGCCGAGGGCATTATCGAAGAAGATGAACGCGAGATGATCGAGACCATGATCGATTTCGGCGACACTCTCGCAGGCGAAATTATGACGCCGCGAACCGGCATCGTCGCCGTTCCCGCAGGCACGCTCATCAAAGATGCCCGCGACGTGATGATCGAAGAAAAGTACTCGCGGCTGCCGATCTACAGCGAGAGTATCGATGATATAGTCGGCCTGGTGTACGTCCGCGATCTGCTCGCGGCTCTCGCGACCGGACGTAAAGAGGAACCCGTCGAGAGCATTAAACGCGACGCTTTCTTTGTCCCCGAAACAAAAACCGCCTCAGAGCTGCTAAAAGCAATGCAGCAAAATCACGTCCAAATCGCCGTCGTCATTGACGAATACGGCGGCGTCGCGGGCCTCGTCACCGTTGAAGACATTATCGAAGAGATCGTCGGCGAGATCGAAGACGAGGACACCGGTCAGGAAGAGGTCATCGAGATCATCGAAGGCGACGGCACCTATTGGGACGTGCTCGGCTCGACCGAGATCGACAAGGTCGAACGCATTTTCGACATCGAGCTCGAAGATGACGAATTCACGACCATCGCCGGCATGGTCACGTCCGAAGCAGGCTACGTCCCCAAAGTCGGCGACACTCTCGACCTAAGAGGCCTCGCCATCGAGATTCGCGAAGCCGACGAAAAACGCATCACACTCCTCCGCCTGCGAAAAGCGGACCCGCCGAGCGACGACGAATCAGAACCGCCTGCGTGAGCGGGCGGCCAGTTAGCATACAAGGTTGGGGTGTACAGTTTGATATAATCCTTTGAAACGACTGGAGACAAATTTATGACATTACGATTAGGCGACGAGGCACCGGATTTTACGGCGGAGACTACGGTAGGAACGGTCAATTTTCACGAATGGCTGGGCGACAGTTGGGGCGTGTTATTTTCGCACCCTAAGGATTTCACACCCGTTTGCACGACCGAGCTTGGATATATGGCGAGCCTCAAGCCCGAGTTTGATAGACGCAATGTCAAGGTCATCGGCCTGAGCGTCGATCCGGTCGATGGCCACAAACGCTGGTCCGAAGACATCGGCGAGGTCACCGGCCACGCACCTAATTATCCAATGATCGGCGATACCGACCTTGCTGTTTCAAAGCTCTACGGTATGCTGCCCGCCGGAGCAGGCGAATCTAGTGACGGACGCACGGCAATGGACAATATGACCGTTCGCAACGTATTTGTCGTCGGGCCGGACAAAAAGGTCAAGCTGATCATTGTTTATCCGATGAGCACGGGACGCAACTTTGACGAGGTCTTGCGGGTAATAGATTCGCTCCAGCTGACCGCCCAATACAGCGTCGCAACGCCCGCAAACTGGAAAGACGGCGACGATTGCATTATTGTCCCAGCGGTCTCGAACGAAGACGCTAAAGAGAAATTCCCCAAAGGCTGGAACGAGATCAAACCATACCTACGCGTCACGCCACAGCCGAATAAGTAAAACATATTAACCGCGAAACACGCGAAAGAAACGAAAGGTAAGAACTTCCTATTTTTCGCCTATTTAGCGTATTTAGCGGGCAAGAGATCCTATGAAGTTACAAGCAAAGATCGACGGCGAAAAACTAGATGTCGAGCTGAAAGATAATAACGGTGTGGTACACGCTATCGTCGATGGACGTGAATATTCTCTGGACGTATCGCAGCCCGAGCCCGGAATCTTTGCAATCCGTAACGGCCGCAATATGACCGAGGCCTATGTTTCGCCTGACGGCAAACAAGTTGTTATCGGCGGGCATGAGTTCGAATCGGAAATCGCCGACCCAAAACGGCTTCGCGGTGCGGGTGCGGATCACGAACACGGCGACGGAGTTGCCGAGATCAAAACCGCAATGCCGGGCAAGGTGGTTCGTATATTAAAGGCCGCAGGTGATGCAGTCGAAAAAGGCGAGGGCGTGATCGTCGTTGAGGCGATGAAAATGCAAAACGAGATGAAATCACCCAAAGACGGCACCGTCGCCAAGATCAACGCCGCCGAGGGCGACACAGTGGCCGCAGGTGACATACTCGTAGTGATCGAATAACTTACTTTGCTCGCGGCAGACTAAGCATATTTGCAAAGAGCCGATATGCTCCCGGGACACCGGCCGGGAGCTGGCGAAACATCGAATAGCTGCAATAGACCCAATTCCCTTTACCTACCTTTGCGATCACAAGCCCGCCTTTATTCTCTTGCTCGCCCGCGTCATGCGATTCGAGCAGCGGCGTGTATTGGGCGTCAAATGTGACAAGGTTATAAGCATTACGCTCCTGCACCCAGCCCTTGAAATCTTCTTCGCTGATTGTATTGGGTGTAGTGAAAAACGGATGTTCCTGCACAAGCATCGCAACCTTTGCATTTTCATCAACGACACGTGCGATCGATCCAGCCGCTGTTCGCTGAGTATCGGCAGTTGTGACGGGAAACGGTGGCAGTCCTGAATTTGCGAACTGGCCCCGCTGATACTGAATGATAAGATTCCCGCCCTCCCTGGCATAATCTAGCAGCCTTGCCTTATTCGCCATCATGTCGGGCCGCGTTTCCGTCGCACGCACACCAACGACGATCGTGTCATATCTCGCCAGATCGCCCGCCGCCAGATCCTTGTCCTCAAGCATCGTCACCGACATGCCGATTTGCCGTATTGCCTCCGGAACTTCGTCACCGCTGCCCATCACATAACCAATGTTGCGTTTTTCGGCGATGATGTCGGCCGGGACGACCTTTACGTTTGAGCGAGTGTAAAAGCGGTGGGTCGTGATATGCGGATACGCGACGGAATTTAGCCGCGAATGGTATGAAGAGCCGCCGCTATTCGCTTCGAACGACATGTAAAACGGAGGACTTTGAAACTCGCCCGGGATCGAAAACTCTACATCGACCGAGCGGCTACCGTTAGGCGGCAGTTCGATCTCACCCTTCGGAAACTTGAGGCCAATTGCAGCTAAACCCGGAGCGATCTTGCTCAACGTTGTCTTGACCGGCACTCCCCGGTTGTTTGCGAGCCGGAAACTTAATGTGCGCTTTTGGATAGCGACCCCACGTGGAATCAGAACCGTGCTCTTATCGACTTCGATAGAAATGGCCGGCACGACGTTCACATCCCGTCGTATCTCACCCCGCGACTGATCGGCGAAACGGTACTGTAGCGGCTGGTTGATCGGAACATCTATCCCTCCGACTGAAAATGTGACGGTCGCAACGACATCCGGTGGCGAAAAAGGCAACGTTTGTTCGTCAGTTGACGGCCAATCGTACATCTCACCAGCTCGTTCGGTGCGTAACCAATAAGGCTCCGAAAGCTTTGCATCCTTAGCAACAGCAATATTGTAATAGCCATTAGACGCACCGCTTTCGCGACGAAATGGTCCGCCGCCCGGAGCTGGCAGCGGCTCGGGTTTGGTATTTACGACCCAGCCATCTGGGACGTTCATCTTCGTTTCTTTGACGGCGATCGGATCCTTAGAGAGATTGCTGACATACGCCCTTGCTGTTACGTCTAAATTGTCACCCGGAGAGACCGTTTCTTTATCTGAAAGCACATCGATCTGAATTCCTGCGGCAAGTCGAAACGCATCGACGGCCTTTTTTTGCACGTCGCGCATCATCTCTTTCGACCAAGGATTTCGCGTTGACCATTGAGCATCAAATGCAGCCTTGTAAATAGTGGCAAGGTCTGTCGCGATGTCACCGGGCGATTCGACGCGATATTTTGCTCGAACATCAGCGATCTGTTTCTGCAATGCGACGAGCTTCTTCTCAAACGGATCCTCTAAGTTATTCGTCTGCCGAGCAATGCCAACAATAGTAGTATCAAGGCCGTCGAATGGCGAGGTTTCTGCTGGTACTGGGTCAACATTCTTAAGGTTCAGCGTTGAGAACTGATCGCCTTTGAACTCGATGCGGCCCTCGCCCTGGCTTCGATGCTGGCTGCGGCCCTCGATCGCTATCTCAAAATACGAACGCCCGAGTATCGGGTCAAATTTGCCGGTGTTTATCCTCAATCCGCCGGCCGCATTCGCGCTAAAGCCTTGCTCAACGTAAAATTTCGGCACCTGCCACGCGTCACCCGCACCAGTGCATTGACCCCGATCACCTGCCGCTTTGACCGCAATCGGTGAGATATAGCCCGCATATTGATGCTGTCCGTGACCGTCCGCCGGCGTACCCGAAAAACGTGATATCACAACCAGCGGACGAAACGACCGTATAGCACGAACGACATCGCATTTGATAACTTCCTCCGGCCATTTCGATTTAGCTTCGTCAAGAGTTTTAGAAAATCCGTAATCAAACGCTCGGGCAAAATATTGCTCTGCCCCATCGAGCCGTCTCGCTTGCAACAATTCCTCTGTCCTGATCACGCCAAGCGACTCAAACAATTCCGGGCCAATGATGTTCTGTCCGCCATCGCCGCGTGTAAGCGATAGATACGCCGTCCGGGCATTTTCGCCACGTGCCAGATATGCGATCAGTGCCGAGTCTTCGTCATCGGGATGCGCACCGATCATCATCACGCTCGCGGTCGTGTTGAGCTGTTTTAGCAACCTGCCGAGTCCGAGTGCTCCATAATCATTAACTGGGCGAACCTGAGCCGGGGTCTGTAAAGGCTCTAGCAATAATGAAAAGCTTGCCAAAAGCACAATCACCCTAATAGTCTTGATCACAATTCTAATTCTCATATCAACGTCTCGACCGGCTCATGGGGTTTTGGCTCGTCGCGAACTGTCAAGCTGATCACGTAGCCGAAAAATACCGTCACCAGACATCCGATCACATTAAACCAAAGGAACTCAATATCCGTGAGTAGACTCGCTATCCATACTGACGCAATACCGCACAACAAGCCGAAAAATGCTCCGCGAGCCCTCGCACGTTTTACCACAAATGCCAATACAAAAACGCCAAGCAGCGAGCCATAAAAGAACGAGCCAAATTTGTTAACGACTTCGATGAGCGAACCAAGATTTGTCGCAAAAAGCGCTACGATACACGCAAATACTCCCCAAATAAAAGTAGTTGCACGTCCGATCAAAACGTAATGCTTGTCCGTCGCCTCCGGCTTATACAACCTTCGGTAAAAATCAATAGTCGTCGCTGTAGCAAGAGAATTTAGCTCCGCCGAGATCGAGGACATCGCAGCTGCAAAGATAGCGGCGATCAACAGGCCAATCACGCCTATCGGCATATTTTCGAGAACAAATGTCGGGAAAACATAGTTGATATCGTTGAAGGTCGGATTGCTTGTCTGCCGCACAAACGCTACCGCCTCTTTGCGGCTTTCATTAAATCGTTTGTCAGCGTCGATATAACTTTGGCGTGTTGCTTCGTCGCCGCTAGAGAAATTTATGGCCGCGTCACGCCTTGCCGTATGAGCAGCATCATACTTGCTCTGAATGTCTCTAAACCCTTGTGTCTGTTCCGCTTTGGCGATCTCCGCCCGATTAAATACTATCGGCGGGGCTGAAAACTGGTAGAAAATAAACACCATTATGCCGATAAGCAAGATGCCGAATTGCATCGGTATCTTTAAAAATGCACTCATTAGCAGGGACGTCCGGCCTTCGGCCACAGATTTTGCCGTCAAAAACCGCTGCACTTGGCTTTGATCACAGCCAAAATAACCGAGCATTAGGAACAGCCCACCGATCAAACCAGACCAGATCGTATATTTTTCCTTCAGGTCAAAGGTTGTGTCGACCATGTTAAGCTTGCCGAGACTGCCCGCAAGGTGCAGTCCGTCACCGAGCGACACGCCCGTTGGAAAGCTCCATAATATGACGACGAAACAGACGCCGAGCCCAAAAAAGATGACGATCATCTGTTTGACATCAGTCCAAGTTACCGCTTGGACACCGCCAAACACCGTATATATCGTCGTTGAAAGGCCAATGGCAAAGATCGTCGCGGTCAGATTCCATCCAAAAACTATCGACAACACAATCGATGGAGCCGAAATTATCGTCCCGACGCCGAGCCCACGGGAGATAAGAAAAAAGAAACTGGTGAGGATGCGGACCTTTACGTCAAAGCGTTTTTCGAGATACTCATACGCCGTAAAAACATTTGCCCGGTGAAAGAACGGCACGACCGTTACGCAAAGGATGATCATCGCCAGCGGCAACCCGTAGTAAAACTGGATGAACCGCATGCCATCGCTATACGCCTGTCCGGTCGTACCGACCAGCGTTATTGCCGAGAGTTGCGTCGCCATTACCGACAGTCCGACTGCCCACCACGGCAGACCGCGATCGGCTAGAAAATAGCCTTCTTTGGTCCCGGTGTGCTTGGTCATCCGGATGCCGTCCCAGACGACATAGACCAGATACGCTGCGACAATTGCCCAATCGAGTGATCTCATTTCTTATCGAAAATAGCGCCCAAACGCCCAAAGCGCGAGTATTACGAGAACCGTGGTAATCACGACCGCGATATATACTTTTCTCCAAAATTGATCCGGCATTTCCGGATTTGGGTCCTTGTTTTCAACCATTTCTGTTATGTTCGGTGAAATCCGCGTTCGATGTCTTTCATCGACAATCTCAAAATCACCGGCCGCCCGTGCGGACAGGTCGTCGGCGAGCTTGTTACAAGCAGACGGTCGATCAGCCAATGCATCTTTTCCGGCGTCAGTTTCATATTGATCTTTACTGCCGCTTTACACGCGAGGCTCGCGGCTATATCATCCCGCAAAGTAGATTTTGGCGAACCTTTTTTCTCATTCTCGATAGTATCGAGGATCTCGGCAAACAAGTTCCGTGCCTCAGACGCAGGAAGGTCGGTCGGAATGCTCTTGATCGCGATTGTCCTGCCTGACAGCTTCATCACGCCGAACCCTAGAGTTTCGAGATCATTCTCGATCAACTGAAATGCCTCCGACTGTGCCGGGCTAAGGTCGATCGTCTCAGGCAGCAACAGAATTTGCGATTCGATAGGCCGATCTGTCTCGCTCTTACGGTATTTGTCGAAAAGAATGCGCTCATGAGCGACGTGCTGATCGATCAGCAAAAGACCCTCGTCATCGACGGCGATGATAAAACTCGCGTGTAGCTGCCCCAGCGGCTGTATCTTCGCCGACGATATTTGCTCGACCTCAATGGATCTCGTGAGCTTGTCGGCAGAATTTACGGGCGGCAACTCGGCGTAGCCTGCGACTCCTGTCGTTGGCGGCGCTGCAGCGAGTGCTTCAAATCCAAATGAAACCTCCTGTGGCACATTTTCATCCGGAGCGGCAGCTTCCCTTTCGAACGATAGAGGCGGAGCAACTTCGCTCAAGGCAGTCGCGGAAAATGAACGTTCCTCCATGTTTAAAGGCTCGGAAGCCGTGACGATATTTTCAAATGCAATATCTGCTTGTTCCGGCTGCGGTGTCTCAACTCTGACCGGCTCTTGTTGAGGGATCTCAGGCTCGTACCTGTCATATTGCGGCCTTGCATCACCGGAGATCCCTGCCTTTGCGAGAGCGTTGCGGATGGCCTCGGCGATCACATCTTTGACTGCTTCGCCGCGTCGAAAACGGATCTCAGTCTTGGCCGGATGAACGTTGACGTCGATCTCTTCGAGCGGCAGTTCGAGAAACAAGAACGCCACGGGATATACGCCGTGCGGCAGGACACTGCGATAGCCTTCGAGCAATCCACCGGCGATTGTTTTATCACGGACAAACCGATTATTGACAAAGAAATATTGCCCATCGCGTGTCGTACGGCGTTCACGCGGAGCAGAGACAAATCCTGATACGCGGGCAACGTATTCACGCCCGCCCTCGACAGGCAATAGGCTCTCAAGCAGCCCGCCGCCAAATATCTGAAACGCACGCTCACGAAGATCTCTTGCAGGAGCAACCCGCAGCACCTCGCGTCCGTTATTGGTCATCGTGAATGCGATCTCTGGGTGGGCAAGGGCATAGTGCGTTGCGATGCTCGTCAGGTGATAATTTTCGGTCGCCTCGGAACGCATAAATTTACGCCGTGCGGGCGTGTTAAAAAACAGATCGCTCACGGTAATCGTTGTACCGGTATCACGAGCGGCATCTTTTACATCGACGAGTTTGCCGCCCTCAACATTAACGCGCGTTGCGATCTCGTCGGCTTCGGTTTTTGTGATCAGTTCGACCTTTGCCACCGACGCGATCGACGCCAGAGCCTCGCCGCGAAAACCGAGCGTCGCTATTGCACCGAGGTCTTCGAGCGTTCGGATCTTTGACGTAGCGTGCCTCTCAAACGCCAGGATCGCGTCATCGCGTGTCATTCCCTCACCGTCATCGCTGATACGCATCAGACGCCGCCCGCCAAGTTCGATGTCGATCTGTATTCGCGTCCCGCCCGCGTCGATGGCGTTTTCGACGAGCTCTTTGATAACGGACGCCGGCCTCTCAACGACCTCGCCGGCCGCGATCTGATTTGCCAAATTATCCGGTAAAACCTTGATCTTATTCATCTTACAGATCGAGGATCCTATGATCTTTGTCCTCGAGATCGATCGCCTCGTACAGCCAATCGATAAAGTTCGGGCCAAATTTGTTAATAAACGTACAAACGTTCAAGCTACGTTCCTGCAATCCGCCATTGGAAAACAGCGAGGCAAATAGCCCGGCAAGCTGACGACTCGCAACCTCGTCATTACGCATCTGAGCCAGAAATGTCTTCTTTCTCGTTGCTCCGATATGATAGATCATTTTGCTTCGGCGTTTAGCAAAATTTGCGGCAACTGTCGGATCGATCTCGGCAACATGTGACGCGATACGATCGAGCTCTGCGTCAATGTTTTCTTCGGCCTCACTAAATAATTGCCCTGTGTCATACGCATACCGTTCCGCAATATCCAGCGATATTTGCTCAAACCCTACAAATAGGTCGCTCAACTCAAAGCCAAATTTTTTTAACACCCGACGCTGCTTTTGCTCAACAACAGTAAAACTCTGACGATGCAGTATCGGTGTCACGGGTCTGTCTAAAACTCGATACGCCTCACTGTTTTGGGCAAAATACGCTATCTCTGCCGCTCCGCCAAAATAACATACGGTGGGCAGCAGATAGTCCTGCACTGCCGGACGAAGCATCACGCCGGGGCTCAAACGTTGTGGTTCATTAGCCGCGATTCCCGTCAGGTCATCGCGCGATAATTCGATCTTAGTTTCTTTTGCCCGATACACGCCTTCGCTGATTTTCTTCAACGAACGCCGGTTTCCGTTGTCGCCATGCCAAAAGAGCGGGAAATAGTCTTCATCAACAAGCACTTGCGAATGATACCCCTCCGCCTCAAGCTCTCGGCTACGTTCGCGGATCGCCGACACCATCTCGTCTGCTCTCTCGATCGCCCTAACAAAGACCGGCGACGCTAGGCGTTTGATATCGGGATGCATAGGATCGATGAAGATCAGGCCGAAATCAGCAAAGACAGTTGCCAACGACCTGATAAAAGCGTCCCCAAATCCTGCACCTTCTTTCCACGCGTAACTCAATTGAGCTTTCAGATCTGCAGAAAACGCCGTGTCGCTCAGTTGAGCGAAAAGATCGTCGATCAAATTGGAGATCGAACCATTGAGCGTTACGTCACCAACCGACAGTCCATCAAATCTGTCATCTGCAATATAGACTGACTCGGTCAACCCACCGTCATTAGATAGCGAATATGTTTTGGAGACTTCATCAAAATCATGATCCTCGGTCGCCGCCCAGAATACCGGGACTGCATCAGTCCCCTTCTGCCGTAGTTCATCGGCCAATTTGATTGCCGATAATGCTTTATAGATCGTATAGAGCGGCCCTGTAAAAAGGCCCGCTTGTTGGCCCGTCAGTACGGCAACGGTCGAGCTTTGACGCAATAGATCTATATTCGCGAGAGTCTTTTCACCAGCTCCGGCTTTAATATTTATTTCGGTCAGAGCGTCGCAGAGAGCATCGCGGTCCGTTTCGTAATTAGCTAAAACCTCAGGAGCAAATGCGGCAATATCAGATGGAGAAGCAACGGCATTTGGATAAAACCGTCGGAGCGAGAGCGGGTCTCGCTGAAATTCTAGAAACAATCGCGACTGTGCGGGAATTTGCGCAAATGGCAGATCCGATATTCGGAATTGAGTTTTTCCGTGTAAGGTCTCGCGGGCTGATTCCTGCTTCAAAATATTGGCTCCTCGTATCTAAAATTATAGTTTGTTCCAAACACAGAAACAAAAAGAGGCGACTCGTCTGAGCCGCCTCTTTAAACATATGACTTAAAGCAATGACTATTCAGCTGCTCTCTCAATTCGATACACGCCCGAGGAGTGGGTCGCGGCGTAAATGCGGTTTGAGTCCTGCGGATCAAAAGCAATTGACCACAGCCGCCGGCTCGCAAGTTTCATATCCTTGCCGTCAACTCGCTTCCACTTATTACCCGCGTCCGTCGAGATATACATCCCTCCGTCAGTATCTAGGGAGCTAGAGATTATGATCTCATCCGGCTTACTCGGGTTGATCAATATGCTTGTAAAATTACCGAGCGGAAGTCCTCCTCCCCGACGGTTCCAAGTCTTGCCGCCGTCACGCGACACATAAAACGTCTGGATCGTACCTACATAAATATTATCAGGACGCGTCGGGTCTGACATGATCGAGCTGACGGGAACCGCCTCGGTAGCCCCGCCGGCCTTTGCCCATGTTTTACCGCTGTCATGCGAAACGATCACGCCCGAAGTCGCCGTACCGGCCCAGATCGTCTCAGGGCGTTTCGGCGAAACATGCACTGCAAAAATACTTTCGCTGATACCAAATCCGAGGGCCAGTTTTTCCCATCCCCTGGTGACATCGTAGGTGCGGTAAAGCCCCTTGTCGGTACCGACCAACAATCCTTTACCGTCAGGTAGATTTTCGATGACCTTAACCTTTTCTGTGATGGCCGGCACTACTTTTACGCCCGCCGCGACCACCGTTGTCGGAGCAACCGATCCTGTTTTCTTGACGGGCTTTTTCGCAACCGGTTTTTTGACCGGCTTAGCCGGCACTTTTGCAGCGGTCAGTTGTGACCACGACGCACCACGATCCAACGACCGATAGATACCGACATTGGTGCCCATATACATCAGGCTCGGGTTAGTCGCATCCTGACGCATTACAAAAGGACGAACGCGGGCAACATCAAATCCGCGCGATTGTTGCCATGTGCGACCGCCGTCAGCGCTTACAAAAAAGAAACCCCCGCCGGTAGCCGTATTATGCGTAGCGGCATAAAAGCGGTTTGGCTGGCTGGCGTCAGGCGTCACAAAATATGTGAAACGGCTTGAGAAATTGGTATTGGTTTGAGCGAAACTCCGTCCGCCATCATTTGAAACCATCACACCGTAATTATTCGTTCCGATAAAAACACGATTAGGTGCATCCGGGTGAATTGCGATCGAGTTGATCTCGAGATCACGTTGGGTGGTGAGCGACCAACTCTTGCCACCGGTACTGCTCATCCAGAAACCCTCAGTCGTTGCCGCATAGATCGTACCCGGTATTGACGGATGTTGTAAGATGTCACGGGTGCGGCGTGATTGCGAAGGGATACCTTGAATTTTGGTCCATTTCTCACCCGCATTGTTCGATTCATAAATACCGCTGCAAGCAGACGCTACAACATACTCCGGATTGCGCGGATGTATATTTATGGCAAAAACATCCGAATCGTCGATCATACCGTTTTTTATAAGACGCCAGTTTTTCCCGGCGTCGGTTGTCTTATAAGCACGCCACCAAGTACCGGCATAGATCGTATCTGTTGTTCGCGGATCGACCGCAACCGAATCGATGTTCACCGGCATCGTTCCGGATGAGATCTTTTCCCAATCACCGCCCGAATTCTTCGACCTCCAAACACCGTTGATCGTTCCGGCGAGCAAAATATTCGGGTCAACGGTCGACTGTGTAAGAGCGTGGATCGATTCCTTATGCAGCTCTTTTGACTCTTTCCAAGTTATACCACCGTCAGTCGAACGAAAAAATCCGCCCGGAGCCTTGTGCCTGTGACCCGAGGCGTAGATCTTCAGCGAGTCACGCGAATCGACAAACATATTGTCCAGCACGAGCTCTGGTTCATTAAGATTTGCCAGTAATGTCCATGTTCTGCCGCCGTCGGACGACGTGTGGATCTGGCCGTCGAGTGTGCTTGCATATAAGCGATCTTTATTCTTAGGGTCAATCGCAACAACGCGGACATCACCGCCGCTTGGCCCGACGACCTGCCAGTTACTAAACTTTGGAGCCTCTACTTCTGGTCCAGCAGTAACGGGATCTCCTGCTGCAAAGGCAGTATTAAAGGTTGCGAGCAGAGCTAAAGCCGTTATTGCGGCCCGGTTTTTAAAGATCTTGAACATAGCTGGTAAATCCTCTGAATAAAAACTTTGCGGAAATATGAAAGGGAGAGATCCTTCGTTTAGGATCTTTTTGCAGCAACTGTTTCAAACATCACCTATTTTACAGTAACTACAATGCAAATCAAACAAAAAAAGCAGTTGAGGCTTGGTGATGACCGCCTCAACTGCTTATTTAGATGTCTGCATCTCTAAATAGATGCAAAGCTATTTACCAATTGCTAGCCTCAGCTCCAGCAGGAACGAGGTAGAACTTGGTGTTGATACCAGCAGCACCCGGGCTGTCGACGAATGTCACACGGCCTGCATCATATTTACGGAAGTTGATCGCCTTCATGATCTGAGCTCTACGCTTCTTGATCTCAGCGGCTGTTCCGTAGTTGATGATGTAGCCTTGTGCGTTCGGGTTGTTGTTGAGCGTGATATAGAACGCATCAACACGAGCCTTCACTTCATCGTCTACTTGCTTACCGAATGTATCTACAAGTGTCTTTTCAGGTTTCGCCGAAACGCTGCCACTACCGTTAGCTTCAGTTGGGCAGTTGCATGATGCATCCACTCCGCCGATCTGAACCGTAGCAGTTACGTTCTGGCCAGCAAGTCCGGTCGTGTCAACCGAGATGCTCGATGTACCCTGTCCGCTTGAGATGGTACCAGCCGAGACGCTCCAGTTGTAGGTAACGCCCGTTCCACCGTAGTTCGCCGTGAAGTTCATAGCCGCACCAGGTGCAACTACGCCGCCGTCACTAACTGACAACGAAGCGCATTCGCAAACCTGAACACAGTCATTACATTCTTCGACCTTGACGGTACGTGTATCGGTTTTGCCGCAAACGCCGCAGCCGTCATCGACACCCGTCGTGATCGTGTATGTTCCCGGCTGAGCATTGCTCAGATCCCATTGAACGTTAGCACCCGTACCAACAATACGTCCGCCTGAGACGGTGTAGTTGTAAACGAGCGGGTCATTTTCAGGGTCACTGGCCGATGTCTGAACGCTGATGGTCTTGCTGTCGTTGCAACCACCTGATTTTGATCTAAAACCAGGACGGCAAGGAAGCGAGATGACACTGTCGCTCAGATTGACCGAATTAACATTTGCAGCTTTGTTTTCTACGTCACCGTCACGCTTGTCGCGGCGTCCAATAAAGAACTGTGCAATATAGCCATGCGGATCTGTCGAAGGCGTAAATCCAAACGGCACATCAGACGTAGTTCTCACGATCGATTGAGCAACACAATTCGGAGTTCCAGTTGGACATGGGATAAGCACTGTGGTCGAATTTGAAGCTCCACTAAATGACGCGGCATCCTGTTGATTGAAGTTGTATCTATAGGCAAGCGAAATACCCACCCATCGTCGGAAGAAAATACGAGCTCCCGCAACTCCATCCATCGGATCCTGTTCCAAGGAGTTTGGTGTCCTGCTGCCTACATACTTCTTCGATGAAAATTCGAACATCGGTTGGAAATACTTGTTCACCGGCAGATCAACGCCGACTGCCCAAGTAAATTCATTTGGACGGTCTAGCAATGTAAAGGCTCCAAATTTCGGGTTGGATACAAATGTATAACCAACATTACCCGAAAGATTGGCCCAGCTTGCTAGACGAGCATCAACAAAGAAAGTGGCTCCAATATCGCCGCGGCGAGCACCAGGGCTAGCTCCACGTTGCAACATATTGAATCCGCCGCCGTTAGTGGCTGAATCAGGATAAAAGCGATAAAACGCCATTACACCATACCCAACTGCTTTCAAAGCATTATTAACACGCCATTTGAAACCAACGTCCATGTAATTGAACGCTGAAGTAGCATAACCGCTTCTAATAAATGGTGAGTCAGGAAGGTACGAGGGGGCTACTGAGAACGAGGTCGGCCTTTCGCTACCACTTACCACTGCCGACTGAAGCACGATGCCAGGCAGGATGCTGCCAAACACTGAACCTACGCCTCTAAAATTTGAGGCTCCGTTAGCACCTGCAGTCGGCGGTCCTAATGTTGCGTTGCCAGGACCGAAACCAAAAGTTGGCCCCGAG
>JBEBGA010000617.1:0-1225 GCA_040081695.1 Pyrinomonadaceae bacterium | reverse complement strand
AAGGAAAAATTTGATCGAAGTAAGCCGCACGTCAATATTGGGACGATTGGACACGTTGACCACGGGAAAACGACCCTCACGGCGGCCATCACTAAAGTAATGAGCAAGCATAATCCGAAGATGGTCTTTCGGTCATTTGATTCGATTGACAATGCGCCGGAAGAAAAAGCTCGCGGGATCACGATTGCGACGGCTCACGTTGAGTATGAAACTCAGAATCGGCATTACGCGCATGTGGATTGTCCGGGACACGCCGACTATGTCAAAAATATGATTACCGGCGCGGCTCAGATGGACGGAGCGATCTTAGTGGTCGCGGCCACCGACGGACCGATGCCGCAAACTCGCGAACATATCCTCTTAGCCCGTCAGGTCGGAGTTCCGGCAATGGTGGTCTTTATGAACAAAGTGGATATGGTGGACGATGAAGAGCTGCTCGAATTAGTTGAACTCGAAATCCGGGAATTACTGTCAAGTTATGAATTTCCGGGCGATGACATTCCGATCGTCAAAGGCAGTGCCTTAAAAGCCCTGGAAGGAGATCCGGAATGGGAGAAAACCGTGGATGAGTTGATGGCAGCCGTTGATAGTTATATTCCGCAGCCGGTGCGAGACACGGACAAACCGTTTTTGATGCCGGTCGAAGATATTTTCACGATTCAAGGACGCGGAACAGTAGCGACGGGCAGAATCGAACGAGGAATCATCAAGATCAACGAACCGGTCGAGATCGTCGGAATCAAAGACACGCAGAATTCGGTCTGCACCGGAGTCGAGATGTTCAAGAAACTACTGGATGAAGGACGAGCCGGAGACAACGTCGGATTACTGCTTCGCGGAGTTGACCGCAAAGCGATTGAACGCGGACAGGTGATAGCCAAACCGGGAACGATCAAACCGCACAAAAAGTTCAAAGCAGAAGCCTATGTTTTAACCAAAGAAGAAGGCGGAAGACATACGCCATTCTTTACGGGATACAGACCGCAGTTTTATTTCCGAACAACGGATGTGACCGGAGTCGCCCATTTGCCGCAGGGAGTGGAAATGGTGATGCCGGGAGACAATATAGCGATGGATATTGAGTTAATCAACTCGATTGCGATGGAAAAAGGGTTGAGATTTGCGATCCGAGAGGGTGGCAGAACAGTCGGAGCCGGAACCGTCTCCGATATTATTGAATAACGAGGTAAAAAATGCCACGCGATAACATTATTTTACAGTGTAC
>JBEBGA010000238.1:0-5108 GCA_040081695.1 Pyrinomonadaceae bacterium | reverse complement strand
GCCCTAGGGCGTTTATTCCCAAGCCTCAGCCCCTGCGAAACGCTATGCTAAAATTCATTTATTCAATGAAAATAAAAATTTCCGCTATCCTACTGTTCCTCGCCATCTCATCTCTATGTTTTAACGGATGCCGCACGGTCTCGACCGGCGAGAACACAAACGGCTCGATCGACGGGGTCGAAAAGACGAAAGCTCCGTACGCTGACAGGGAACCTGAGAAATATCAGACCGAGATCTGGCAGACCTCGGCCAAGGGCACAGAGAAATTCTTTTTGACCCGTAGCGGCGAAAAATGGCGTATGGATTCCTCGTTTGGATCACCCGAACAAGTGACAACGATCCACACGGATAAAGAATATGTGATCTCATCTGCGACAAAAGTTTACGCCGAATATCCGACCGGCCACGGCTTTGACGACCGCGAAGATACGGTTTACGAAATGACGTTCGGAATGCTCAATTCCAAGGTCAAAGCCGTCTACGAAAAGCTCGGGACTGACGGCGGACTGACCAAATATAAGGTTACGACTGACGGTGACAAGGGCAAGGAATCGATAGTCTACTTTGATGACGCGCTCGGACTGCCGGTCAAAAAGGAGATCTTCAAGGCAGGTGAGGCAGGGAAAAGTCCTGAAATGACGATCACGCTTTCCGGGTTCAAAGCGGACACGGACGAGAAGCTATTCGTATTGCCTGAGGGCTTAAAAAAGATAACCGCCGCCGAAATGAAAAAGCTGCTTTCCGGCGGGAAATAAAAAGTTATGACCGAACAAAAACTGCGGACTGAGATCACCGACGAGCAACGAGCCTTTGCCGCGAACGCTCTGCACACGCTGCCTTTTTCCAAGCTGATCGGGATGAAACTGGTCAAGCTAGAGGTTGACGAGGCGCAGATCAGCATCGATATGCGTGACGACCTGCGTCAGCCAAGCGGCGTTTTGCACGGCGGCGTGACGGCGACGCTGATCGACACGGCGATGGCATTCGCCGTCCGCACACGTCTCGGTATTGATGAAGCGACCGCCACGATCGATCTCACCGTCCACTATCTGCGGCCGCACATCACAGGGGTTTTTATCTGCACGGCAAAGGTCGTCCGTGCCGGTAAACGGATATTTACAGTCTCAGCCGACGTCCACGGCGAAGACGGAAAGCTGATCGCAACGGGCCTGTCCACTTACACGAGGGTTTGAACCACATAGGAACATAGAACACATAGAGGGCTTCTTCTAACTATGTGTCCTATGTTTCTATGTGGTTAGTTTTTCATGGAACAGTTAAAGAAATTTGCACGATATTTTAAGCCTTACAAGGGGACGATCCTGCTTGGGATCCTTTGTATTTTGGTGTCGATGTCGTTCGGACTTTTTATTCCGTATATGGTCGGCCAGGCGGTGGATGACCTTGGGGCGGGCGTGACCCGCGAAAAGATAATTTACTATCCGCTCGTCATCCTCGGAATCAGCGCGATGAGCGGCGTGTTTTTGTTTTTGCAGCGTCGGCTGTTGATCAACACGTCACGGCATATCGAGTTTGATATGCGGCAGGATTTTTACGCGTCGCTGGTCGGACAATCGATGCAGTATTTTCATGAGACCCGCGTCGGCGACCTGATGGCCCGTGCGACCAACGACCTCGCCGCCATCCGCCAGATCGTCGGGCCGATGATCCTGTACAGCTTTCAGGCGATATTTGCGCTCTGCATCTCGCTGCCGATCATGCTCAATATCTCGGTCAAGCTCACGCTGCTGCTGCTTATCCCGATGCCGCTCGTGACGCTCACCGTCAAGTTTTTGGGCGAGCGGATACACAAAAGGTTTGAGAAAATCCAGGAATATTTCTCTGATATTACGGCCCGTGCCCAAGAAAATCTGACCGGCGTCCGCGTCGTCCGGGCATACGCCCAAGAGGACGCCGAGATCGAGCAGTTCCAAGTTTTAAATCGCGAATACGCTTCGCAAAATCTCAAGCTCGTAAAATACGCCGCCGCGATGCGTCCGCTGCTGTTCTTTTTCATCGGCCTCGGGTTTGTCATCATTGTTGCGGTCGGGGTGCCAATGGCCGTTCGTAACGAGATCACGGCGGGCGATTTCACGGCGTTCATCCTCTACCTCCAGCGGATGATCTGGTACCTCATCGCGCTCGGCTACGTCGTCAATCTCTACCAACGCGGCACCGCTTCGCTCAAACGCTTTAACGCCATCCTCGAAGCCGAGCCTGCGATCCGCGATGATTCGAATGTTAGCGAACAGCCGCCAGTTCAAGGCAGCGTCGAATTTCGTGACCTGACCTTTGCATATAACGGCAAGCCGGTGCTGCATGACATCGATCTAAAGATAGACGCCGGTCAGACTGTTGCGTTTGTCGGCAAGACCGGCAGCGGCAAATCGACGTTGATGAGCCTCGTTCCGCGCCTTTTGGATGCGCCGGACGGTAGCGTCTTCGTTGACGGCCGCCCTTTGCGCGAATACCCCATCGCCCAACTCCGCCAGGCCATCGGCTTTGTTCCGCAAGAGACGTTTCTATTCAGCGACACGCTCGCGGCTAACATCGCATTCGGCGTCGAGGCGAAAGTAGAGGAGGAGAGGAGTAAAGGAGTGGAGGAAAGTGCCAAAGACAACGGCTCCCCTACTCCTCCACTCCCCCACTCCTCAACTTCCAAAGTGACCGTCGAAACCGCCGCGACCATCGCCGGCCTCGCCGCTGATATCGAGGATTTCCCCGGCAAGTATGAACAGCTCGTCGGCGAACGCGGCATAACTCTTTCCGGCGGGCAAAAACAGCGGACCGCGATCGCCCGGGCGGTGATGCGTGACCCGCGCATTCTGATCCTCGACGATTCGCTGAGCGCGGTCGATACCTATACCGAAGAAACGATCCTACACAACCTCCGCGACGTACGCTCGGGCCGTACGACGCTGATCGTTTCGCACCGTGTCTCAACGATCCGCGACGCCGACCTGATCTGCGTCATGGCCGATGGCCGGATTATCGAACGCGGCACCCACGACGAGCTGCTCGCCCTCGACGGTGAATACGCCGACCTCTACGAGCGCCAGCGTTTAGAAGAAGAGCTCGATGCTACGGAGTAAGCCATTGCGCTCCTTTAGGATTGTGGCTATTATCTCAACATGAAAAACGACAACATCGATACCGAAGGCGTGTTTCATACGATGATGATCATATGGGTCTCGCTCGCACTGTCTCAGTTGACTTTTCCGGTGATAGTGTTTGCGTCAAAGCCCGAATTGCTGCGGATCGATCTGACCCCGCCGATATTTGGCGATTATGCCATCGAGATCTGCTTTCTCGGATTTGTGTCGCTCGTAAGCCTGGTCTCGTCGTTCACGCTCCGCAAGCGTTTTAACAATCAGGCCGTGGCGACGCAAAACGTCGGCCTTGCCCAGACGGCGATGATCTTTGGTTGTGCTTTTTGCGAGCTGGTCTCGCTGTTTGGGATGTTTGTCGCCTTTGTTTTCGATTTCCGGTTTTTCTTTGTGTTCTCAGCACTTGGCATCGTCGGTACGCTGCTCCACTTTCCCCGCCGCGACGACCTTCACGCCGCCAGTTATAAACAGTAGCCTGCTTCTACTCCGGCGGTGGCAATATCTGCCCGCCGTGGTGGGCGATGATCTTCCATTTACCGCCGCGTTTCATCCAGACGTGTGTGCTGCGATAGGATATGTTCCGCACGCCCTCGACCGTCGCCCGGTGGGTCATTATCGCCATGTTGCCAAAGACCCTAACGTTATAATCGTCCGCCCTGACCATATCGGCATTTGGTGCGAACTGTGCCAGATACTGCGTCTTGTTCTCGATCTCGCCCCGCTGCGTCGTGCCGACATAATCGTCCGCGACCATTGCACCGGCTGCCTTCTTATCGCCCTTGAGCTCGGCAAACGTCCACGCCTTATCAAGCTCTATCAGCTTTGCCTCAACGCTCCCTTTTTTATACTGGCCAAAGGCGAGCGAGGAAATTCCCAATATCAAAACGGCGGCGAAATAGATCGGTTTCATAATCTGAGCTTCTCCTGAGGTTAAATTGCCAACTTCAATATTTATATACCTAATGAGTATGGACAGGCAATATGTGGTCTGTTACGTGTGAGGTGAACACAAAAAAACCGCCCCGATATTTTGAGGCGGTTGGTTAATTTTGTTTTTGTAAGAATCCGGCCGCTGACGCGGGCGGTTCTGATAAGAGCTTACTGGGCTGAATAAACCTGGACAGTTCTGCGTCCAAATTTTCTCGCTTCGGAACAACCGGGAACCCAGATGTCGATCTTCTTTCCCTTTATGCCTCCGCCCGTGTCGGAAACTAAATACGTTCCGCTCCAAGCTCCTGCGCTGACAACTACTTTCGAACCGAGCTTTAACACTCTAGGGTCGGCAGCAATGATGCCTCGGCGAACGCCGTGGCCCATTGCGGTACGTCCCTTTAGGCAATATGCGGTTGCCGAAAATGCACCGCGGCTTGCTCCTGCTCCGGCTGCTGTACTCGAACCGGTTTTCTTGACCAATTTTTTCGTTTCGTCGTCAATACTGTTCGTTTCTTCGTCCGTACTGATTGTATTATCTAAATTATTACCAATTATATTATCGACGACTGTAGTATCAACTAAATTATTTTCGATTTGTGTAAGCGAATCATTCGCTATAATGAGGTCGTTCCCCACCGTGTTGGTCTGTGCGTAGATAAATGCTACGAACAACGCCAAAACTGATAGGACGGCGCCTCCTCTAACGAGATTTTTCATTCTTCATTCTCCAATTATACGTACCCCGTTTAAAATAAAAATAGCGTCTGAGATTTGGGTCTGCAGCCACTACGCGTTAAACGAAGACTGTTTCGGCAGATTCATTTCTACCTGTTTTCGTACCGCTTTGGCCGAAACTTGAACCAAGAATAGCATTTTGAGGCAACCATGTCCACCCCTCTAAAAACCGCAAGCCCTTATTTTATATGCAATTGCTGAATTTTAAGGGACTTACGCGTGTTAATTTTTTTCGATTTTGATAGACTTTTGAGCAGATATCCGTTCGTTTTTGAGGGAGATCAACTATGAAAGAAAGACGAGGCGGCGGCCGGCACGTGATCTCATTTCCCA
>JBEBGA010000021.1:0-18243 GCA_040081695.1 Pyrinomonadaceae bacterium | reverse complement strand
ATACCGAACTGATCCGTTTGAATTACGCGACCGCATCGGGCGGTGTATCGCCCAGCGGCCCGAGTGCCGGAACTGACAGCAGTGCTTCCTCATCCTCGTCCGCATCATCAAGCTCCGGCAGCGGAGGCGGTGCATCAGGGTTGCTCCCGATCATCAAACGCCGTCTTTCGCGTCGCGGTTCGATCGAGACCGACGGGCGTAGCAATTCGCTGATCGTCACTGACGTAGCGTCGAACATTGCCGCGATCAAACAGCTCATCGCTATCCTCGACCAACCCGAACCACAGGTCGAGATCGAAGCCCGCATCGTCGTTGCGACCCGTAACTTTAGCCGTGACATCGGTGTCCAGCTCGGAGCTATCCTAACCGGAGGCCGCGGCAGCGGCGGCGTCGGCGGCACTCTGCCGGGTGCGACATCGGCTATTACTCCACCAACCGGAACACCGATCCCTAGTATCGGCAACGACCTCGTATCAAAGATCGCAAATTCGGCGATCGGGCTGACCACGGGCGTATTTGGCACGGCACAGATCAGCATGCTCATTACAGCCGGCGAACAAAAAGGCCAGGCAAAGGTCATCGCAACCCCACGTGTGACGGCTCTCAACAACCGCCCTGCCGAGATCAAGAGTGCGACAAAGATACCGGTCACGACGATCCAGCCCGGTTCTGCTGCCGGCGGTGCGGTCATCGCGACGACCACATATCTCGATGTGCCGCTCAAACTTGCTATCACCCCGCAGATCACCGATCAGGGGACGGTCATACTTAAGGTAACCGCAGAAAACAGCTCGACAGCGTCGGTCGTCAGCGGAGGAAACCCCGCGATCAACACGCAGAGTATGCAGACAGAGGTAGTCGTGCCTGATGGCGGAACGACGGTCGTCGGCGGAGTGCTCTTTGACGACGAACGCGAAAGCCAGGATCGCACGCCGGGCCTAGCTAGCATCCCGCTGCTCGGCAACCTGTTCAAGCGTAAGGGCGTCTCGCGTAATACCAACGAGATCCTGTTTTTCATCACGCCGCGTATCACGCGTCCTGATTACAACGCAGGCAATCAAACCGGTGTTGCACCGCGTCCGGCAACGATACTCCAACCTGTACCGATGGGTAATCCTCCGTCAAACTCGACTCCGGTCGTCGAAAATGCGTCACCTGTCGTATTCCAGACCCCGGGCGTCGTAAAGCCGGAACCGACCGCAACCCAGCCGATCAAGCCATAATGGCCCGATCGCATCAGTTAGTGTTTTCTCCAATAAAAAAGGCTGTCTGAATTTCAGACGGCCTTTTCTTTGTTCAGAGTTACGCGTTTACACGTAAAGTTTTGGGCACAAGCCCGCACGAAGTAAGGGCGTTACATCCAAGATCCACATTGTTTGATAAAGATTTGAACGCGGATAAAACGGATTAGGCAGATTGGAGCAGATACGAACAAAGCAATTTAGGTTAAAGATTGCCGATCAACAATATTGCTCTGATCCGTCTTCATCCGCTGGATCCGCGAAATCTGCGTTCAATTCCCCATCTCATATTGCGCTCCATCAATTAAATTAACTTGCCTTTTCCGCAAATACATGCTCCGCCGATTATGTGATCAATACGTCAGTCACGCTGACGGCTACGCCGAGTTCGGGCGTTTCATTTTTTGCGGGCTGGACCGGTTGTGATTCGGTGTCCGGGAACAACTGCACTGTAAATATGAGTGCAGCAAGATCCGTGTCAGCGAATTTTATACCCAGCGGTTCGATCTCATCTGAAGGCGGTAACAGACGCTGACAACAACGAGTGTGACTCTATGAAAAAACACCACATATCTTTGCTTTTAACTTGTTTGGTGTCTGTCGCCTTTGTTCCGTCGGCATTTGCCCAGATCTCGACCGGCGGGGCGTACGGGATGGAACAGAGCGTCACCGCCAGCGGCGGCGGATCAAGTAACGCGACGATTTATAAACTTGAGGGCACGCCGGGGCAACCGGCATCCGGTGTAACGTCGACCGGTGGGCGTTACGGCTCACGCGGTGGATTTTGGCAGCCGATGCCGCTCACCCCTTCGGCGGCGGGTGTCACGCTTTCGGGCCGCGTTTTGACTGCTGAGGGTCGCGGGCTTCGTGGTGCGATCATTCGCCTCACCGGCAACGACTCCGCCAAACCACGCATGGTCGCAACCGGCGTTAACGGCACATTTTCATTCACCGATGTCGAGCCAGGACATACTTATATTATCTCGGTATCGTCGCGCAGATTTGGCTTTGCGAACCCGACACAGGTGATCACCGTTAACGATAACGTCGCCGATATCCTGTTCCAGGCCGGCTGGCAGAACTAGTTTTGTAAAAGGGCGTTGAACTTTAACGCCCGACCTCATAAACTAAGTAGCGTGAACAGCATACTCGCCGAAACAGCCCCTGCGTCCGCCGTTGACGAAAAACTGCTCGAACTCTCGTCGGACATCGACGGGTTTGAGTGCTATACCGGCCCACACGCGAACCGGATAGCGTCGATCGCGGATAGGCTCGCGGCGGCGTTTAATCTCGCTTCGCAGGACCGCTTTTTGCTGCATCAAGCGGCACTCATCCACGACATCGGCGAATTTAAGATGGGACGCGATTACATCTCTGCCCCGCGTCAGCTTTTTGATTCCGAACGCATCGACCTCGAACGTCATCCCGTCATCGGCGAACAGGCCGCTGCTAAATTGGCTTTGCCTCGCGGTGTGCAGTTGCTCGTCCGCTGGCATCACGAATGGTGGTCCGGCGACGGTTATCCCGACAAACTTGCGGGCGAACAGATACCGCTGTCCGCACGTATCTTGCGTGTTGCCGACAGCTTTGCCGCATTGACCGCCGCACGGCCATTCCGAACCGCTTTGACCGACACCGAAGCCCGCCGCCACATGGCCGATTGGGCCGGCATCGAATTCGATCCGGCAGTCGTCAAAGCCCTGCTCGCGACGCCTTTGCCGATTGCCGTAACGGCAGAAACCGACCCTTTGCCGAACCGGCGACCAACATCTAGCACATGCATTCTCAAACCAAAACTCTGCCCAAAAGCTGGCTCGCATTTGATCTGAACATCCTTCGGCGGGTAAATTTCAGCTCGGTCGCGATACCTTTTTCCGATGATCCTGCGGTCGGAGCATATCTGAAACGGCTTGACGCCCGCGTAATGGCAAACGATCCGCTGCGTTCGGCTTGGGCAGCTTGCACCGCGCAGATCACAAACAACGGCGAGCGGCTCTCTGACGAAGAGGTCAATGTCGTGCTCGAAGACGCCTACGTCCCCGGATATAAACTGCGAAACCCGGCTCTTTCAAATTGGTTCACCGAAACAGATTCGTGGTGGTTCGACAACGTCCGGCATAACATCGAACGGCTCCAATCGCAGATGTCTCAGGCGATCGCCTCAAGTATTGTGCTGTCCGTCGGCAACTATGTGCTGTCTTTTAAAGAAGAGACCCGCGAGTTGCGGCAACCGTTATCGAACGCCTTTCGCCGCTTTCATTCCATCCAGCCTGCCGCCTATGACAACGGCGAAGCGAACACTTGTCAGAACAAAAACGCTGACGATTTTATCGCCGAAACCCCCGCCGATCTGATGTTCCTGCGTGTGCCCGCGGCCCATGCACAGAGCACAAAAGGCTATCTCGGGCGTGCCGCTTGGCGCGAAGAGTGGCTTCGCGGCGGCGGTGATTTTTGGGAAGATCTCGATGCCGGTATCGCGGGCAAGCTCGGCTCGGCGACCGAGACAAAATCGCAGTACATTCACCTGCTCGAAGAAACGCTCCGGCGTGCCTCACACATAAAAAACTGGGCCATCGCCCACGTCGAATCGGGCTTTATCCAAACCCAAGACATCGTCGATTGCATCAGCGAGGTGCGCCGCGTCGACACCATCTACACAAAAGACTTTTCCGAACTCACCGGGGCCAAGGCGGTGATAATCACAGCGTAAGGAACGTGGCGAGTAGAGGAGTGGAGGAGTAAAGGAGAGTCCAGATATTCCCTACTCCCCCACTCCTCTACTCCTCTACTCCTCTACCCCTCTACCCCTCTACCCCTCTACTCCTCTACTCCTTAACTCGCCTTTCCCGCACAAACCACACAACGCCCGCAAGTCCCGACAATATTCCCGAGATTATCGTCAGCGTCTGCGGCGTCATGTAAAACATCAGTCCGCTCGCGGCGTAGCTTACAAATCCAAATACCGTCAGCTCGGCACCGCGTTCGATGGTGGACATTCGCCCGCGAATATAGTCAGGCAGGCTGCGTTGAAACATCGTTTCCTGCACCGCGTATTCAACACCGACGATAGCCCGCGAGACAAATATTACGACACAAAATAGCCACAGCGTCGGCATAAATGCACCGATCGCAAACAAGACCCCATGGATAATAAGCGTCCAGCCGATAAAACCATGACTGATATTTTTCCGCTCAATATAGATCGATGTGCGGTGAGCGATCAGCATCCCGGCGGTCAGGCCGAGACCCGTCGCAGTCCACAGCAGAGCGACGGCTATATCAGGATTCCACCCCTCGGCCTCGGCATAATGAACTCCGCCAAGCCGCTCGAAAATGATGTTTATTGCCCCGCCGCCCGTCGCCCAAATGACGTTCATTACGAGGATCGTCAGAGCAAAATGGGTAGTTCTGGCGTAATTAAAACCTTCGCGCAGCTCGGTGATAAAGGATTCTCTCGGCTCCACCGCGACAAAATTGGGCTGCTCCGACGGAGGCGTCTGCTTTCGGCGAAACCGCATCGAATTCATCCGTGCCCCGGTTTCTTCGTCGCGGGTCGCTTCTTCGGGTATCAGCCAGACCGTGTAAGCCGAGGCAAGGAACGATGCCGCGTTGATGATAAAAGCCACTTCGTACCCGAAAGCCGCCGACGCCCAGCCGCCCAATGCCGAGCCGACCGCCATCAGCAAAAACCGCGTCGAAAACAACAACGCGGTCGCCGCGAGCAAGCCTTCTTTACCAACCAGATTTGGGGCCGCAGCATTCTTTGCACCGTCAAAAAATGCTCCCAACGTGTGCAGCAAAACTGTCGCAAGATACGCGATCCAAAGATTCTCAGGGCTGGTCACGAGCAGAAATGACAGCGCGACCACGGCTCGTGCAATGTCCGTCGCGATCATCACCTGCCGCCGTGAAAAGCGGTCAACAAACGTCCCCGCTATCGGCGAAGCCAACGCGAACGGCAGCAACCTCGCGACAAAAAACAGCCCCGCCGCCGTCGGCGAAGCATCCGAAACAAGCCGCACCAATCCCAAGCCGGCGATAAAATTGAACCAGTTTCCAAGCTCCGAGATAAATTGTCCGGCCAGCAGATTGCGAAAATTCCGATTCCCGCGTATCAATTGCCCGTAGGTGAGCGACTGCATCTTTATAGGATATCCGCGAGACAAGATTTTCGAAATAGCGAATAACGATTAACGTAAAACGAATAACATTTTCTGCAACTATTCACTGTTCACTGTTAACTGTTCACTAAAAAAGGCGGGAAGCACCACTCTTTCAAGTGGTGCCCATAGCGAATGCTGTGTGTGCAATAATAGTTTTACGGTAAAAAGGCGGGGTCGGAAACTTAAATTAAACTGCTGCTCTTCGGCGGCGGATAAAGGCTGCCGGCCGTCTGACAGAAAGTGCCAGGCCTGTATAGACAAGGAACGCACCACCGATACAGGCAAAAAATCCGACGATCTGGCCGACGATGCCGAGCGATTCGCCGGTGTGGGTAAAACGGGACCACGAACGTATCTGCCGAGCCGAATTTTGCTCGGCGTACGGTTCCCATTTTGAAACGGCGGCGGTCGCGGCATCGAGCGTCAGTGCCGAGCGTCCGAAAATATTCAACGACTTTGCCTCATCGATGCTAAAGACCGCGTCTTTTGTTAAGGGCAGACGCAGCGAGATCGTCTTCCAGCCGGTTGTATGCGACTCAGCCTTGGCCCAGAGATCATTCAGATTGGCGGGAACAACAAATGCCTGATCGTTCTGAGGTGCGGCGGGCGGCGGTGCCTGTTGCTGCTGCGGTATTTCATTGCCGGTCAACGTATAGATCAGATTTCCGGCCCATTGATACGAGATCACGGCGGCGGTCATTGTTAGGACGATCAGCACCAGCGACGTCCAAAACCCGATCGTGTTGTGCCAGTTAAAATCGCGAGCCCGCCCGCTTTTGGTCGAACGAAACACGATGTTTGGCCGGATGTGTTTTAGCGACCAATGTCTCGGCATCCAAATATAAATGCCCGAGATCGCGAGAAATAAAAACATCAGATTGCATGCCCCGGTGATCGCTTTGCCGACTGGCCGGCCGTCACCCGACAGAGCGATCCAGCGGTGCATATCGGTCATAAAGCTAAAGAACGACCGGACGTTCTTATTCCCCTCACCCGTGATCGCACCCGTGTAGGGATCAACAAAAACCTGCCCGTCGCGGCCCATGCTCACCGCTAACGCCGCGGTCGGGTCGCTCGAAATCACCATCGACGAAGGCTTTGCTTTCGGCTTAGCCTCGACGATCTTGGCTAGAATCTCGTTGGCCGTCAAACGCCGCTCGCCGACAACGACAAAACGCTGGTCATGCTCGACGTTTTCGATAATGAGCTTTTCAAACGAGAGAGCTGCCCCCGTCACGCACATTATGAAAATGACGATCCCGCCCGCGACACCGCAGCACAGATGGATCCAAAAAATTGCCTTGCGAAATACTTTCATCGATTAATGGACGGTCGCGTCCGCATGGACATTAGAGTCTTGGCCGCTCAGTGTGATGATCGAATGCTCACTGTGCCAGCCGCTGTAGTTGATATCGACGACCGCCTCGGTAAACGCCGCAAATTCTTCGCGGTCAAAGTTTAGGACTATATCCTTGACCGCCATATGCACCACGCCACAGCCGCCGCAGTGCCATACCTTAATGTCGGCCATTTGTCTGACTGGCCGTACCGTCCGTTTGATCTCCATAAATCCCTACCTCCTATCTTCCGCTGCTACTCCCTATCCATTGCTTTAATTGCAAATGAATTTCATTTTCATTAAGAGTATGGGACCAAGGAAATGTTGTCAAATACGTTGAATGGTTTATCCAAAAAAATACCCGGCAATAAATGCCGGGTACGGTTTACTTGCTATTGTTGGGGATCATTTACCGCAAAAACTTGGCGGGCGTTTCTCAAAGAAAGCGGAGACGCCCTCTTTGAAATCTTCAGACTTGCCCGACTCGATCTGACATTCGTGTTCGAGAGCGAGCTGCTCCGTTAGGTCGTTTGAGAACGAAGCATTCATCATTCGTTTGATGCGGCCGATCGAACCTGTCGGCCCGGAGGCAAGCTTTGCGGCAAGCTGCGTTGCTTCGTCTAATAGCGACACGGCAGGAACGGCTTTGTTGATCATACCAATCTCGACCGCCCGCTGAGCGGAAACCGCATCGCCGGTCATAAACAGCTCGGTCGCGATCTTTTCACCAACCACTCGAGGCAAAAAGAACGTACCGCCGCAATCCGGCGACAAACCGATGCGGACAAATGCCTCACGAAACGAAGCGTCATCCGCTGCGATAACAATGTCGCACGCCAAAGCAAAATTGACGCCGGCACCGGCACAAACACCGTTGACCGCCGCAATAAACGGTATCGGCGTCTCACGCATCAGACGGATAACGCCGTGCAGGGCACCAAGCGGGTCTTCAAGGAAGGCCTCGATCCGCCCCTCTTTTTCCCACATCGACTGCATCTCACGCAGATCGCCGCCCGAGCAAAACGCCCGCCCGTTTCCGGTAAAAACAACCGCTCTCGCTTCGTCAACAATTACCTGACGAAACGCCGCATCAAGGTCTTTGGTCAATTGCAGCGACAATGCATTCAACGCATCCGGACGATTCATCGTCACAGTCGCGATCGAATTATTTAACGAATATTCAACAGTCTCAAATGACATATTCTTTCTTTATTTCGTGTCTTTCGTGTATTTCGCGGGCAAATTCTTAGCTTTGCCTTGCCCGTGACCGGCTCGCTTCAAAACAATCCTTACACAGCACCGAACGCCCTACTTTTGGCTGAAAAGGCACCGTGTCGTGGCGGCCGCAGTTGTCACAAACTATCTCAAATCTCGTCGGGGCATCAGGCCGGGTGACCGCTTTTTTTGAGCGGCATTTCGTACACCGCTGCGGCGTCATCATGTTGCGCTGGTAATAAAGCTCCTGGTCTTTTTCGGAAAAGACAAAGATCTCTTTACACTGCACACACGGAATTTCTACATCAGGCATTGGCGGCACTCCCTTGATCTATTCGTTGTTTGAGATGCAGTTTAACACACCCCAAGCCTAGCGGTTTAGCTCGGCAACGTGGTTTTTGACTGTTCCGCCGAGAGTGTCGAGATTGTATCCACCCTCGAGGCACGAAACGATCCGCCCGCCGCAAACTTCGTCAGCCCAATCCATCACCGTTCGCGTCATCGAGACATAATCTTCGTCCGTCAAACGAAGCTGCCCAAGCGGATCGGTCAGGTGGGCATCAAAACCGGCGGAGATAAAAATAAAATCCGGGCGAAAATTTGTAGCGATCGACTCAAGAGCGCTTTCGAACATACGCTTTTGCTCGTCGGCCCGCGTCTCAGCTTTGACCGGCACATTCATCGTCGTGCCAAGGCCGCGGCTATACCCTGTCTCGCCTCTGCTGCCTGAACCGGGATACCACGGATATTGATGCATCGAAAAAAAATGTACGCTCGGGTCGGCGTAGAATATGCCCTGCGTGCCGTTGCCGTGATGAACGTCCCAATCGATGATGGCGACACGCTCGACCTCTTTGTAATTATTCTGCGCGTATCTCGCAGCGACGGCGACGTTATTGAACAGGCAAAAGCCCATCGCGTTCTCACCGGTGGCGTGATGCCCGGGCGGTCGGACCGCGACAAAGGCATTTTTTGCCTCGCCCCGCATCACCGCATCAACGCCCGCGACCGCCCCGCCCGCCGCATAAAGCGACGCGTCAAAGGATTTCATCGAAACGACCGTGTCCGGATCAAGCCGGTCAATACCGTTAGCAAACGCAAACTCGACATGCTTAAAATGTGCCGCCGAATGCGCCGCCTGCACCAACCCCTTCGCCGCCTTTTCGGGCGTGATCTCATTGAGGCTCTGCCAAAACCCGTCGTCCTCGCGCAGAGCATCCATCACCGCCAAATAACGCAGCGGCGTCTCCGGATGCCCCGGCCCTGTGTCGTGTTTGGCATAAATAGGATGATGAACAAGCGCGGTTTTCATAAGAATATAGTCCACAGATTAACACAGATGAACACAGATAGTTTTTATCCGCTATCCGTGTTTATCCGTGTTCATCTGTGGATAGATCTCTTAAATAAATGCGGTTTCGTGCAGTAGTTCGTCTTTGGCAAAGCGGTCGATATGGAGCGACGACACATCTAAAAAACTCGCTTCCCCGTCCAAAATGATCTCCGCCAATGCCCTGCCCGTCGCCGGCGAATGCATCACGCCGTGGCCCGAAAAGCCGTTTGCGAAATACAACCCCTCGACCTCGCAGCCGCCAAGTATCGCGTGATGGTCCGGCGTATTTTCATACAAACCGGCACGGCATTTTTCATAGACGATCTGCGCTCCGTTCAGAAACGGAGCCCGATGGGCGGCCTTTTCACCGACCTTGTCGAGAAAAGCATGGTCAAACTCGGTCGAAAATCCAGGCGGTTCATCTGGGTCGGCATACGCAAACAGCACATCGCGGCCATCGCCACTATCTGCCGCCACATGAAAGTCTCTAGCCGGACGAAAGTGAAACCCATCCGCCATATCGATCACCATCGGCAGATCCGGCGAGAGTGCTTTAGCGGCCCTTGCCCAGACTATCTGTCGCCGCTGCGGCTCGACCGGCAGATCGATCCCGGCGGTCGCGGCAAGGTGTCTCGCCCAAGCTCCCGAACAAAGCACGACCTTTTCGCATTCGAGCTTTCCCTCGGACGTATGCAGCCCCGTCACGCGGCCGTTCTCGACATCGATCGACCGAACAAGCGTGCCTGTCCGCACCTTTGCTCCGCTCATCGACGCCTCGACCATAAAGCCTTCGAGGATCGCAAGCGGATTGATAAACCCGTCACGCGGGCCATAGCTCCCGCCGACAATGTCGTCGCAATTCACGCCGGGAACCATCGCCGCGACTTCGGCCTGAGTTAAAAGATGGACGCCTTCATAGCCAAGCTCACGTTGCCGCTCGCCGGTGCGGTCGAGGTATTCGAGATGAAGATTGTTTGTAGCTAAGAAAAGGTAGCCTTTCGGATCGTATTCGCAATCAAAATCCCAATCGCGAAAAAAATCCATCGAGTAGAGCGAAAGTTTGATATTAATATCCGTCTCAAACTGCGCCCGCACACCGCCCGTCGCCTTTCCAGTCGAACCAAGCCCCAGCATCTCCTCGCGCTCAAGCATCAGCACATCGCGGCATCCACGCTGCGTCAGATGATACACAACCGAAGCCCCGACCACGCCTCCGCCGATGATGACGATTTCCGGCATGTTTATTTCGCGAAGACGCTCGAAAAATCCTTAAAACCCTTAAATTCCAATGCGTTACCGCTCGGATCGAGGAAAAACATCGTCGCTTGTTCGCCGACCTCGCCTTCGAAACGGATCTTTGGCTCAATAATAAATTTGACGCCTTTTGCGGTCAGTTTATCGGCCAATGCACGCCACTCGTCGATCGGCAGAACGATGCCAAAATGCGGCACCGGAACATGATCTGCATCCACATGGTTCGTCGCCTTAACGCCCGCCGATTCCGGAGCAAGATGCGTCACGATCTGATGCCCGTAAAGATCAAAATCGATCCAACATTCCGAGCTCCGCCCCTCAGGACATTCCATAACACCGCCATAAAACTCCCTGGCAGCGTCGAGATCATGAACCGGAAATGCGAGGTGAAATATGTTGTTCATATGTTTATTTTACAGGATTAACAGGATAGGCAGGATCAGATCTTACTGCTTATATCATGTGTATCCTGTCCATCCTGTTAGAATGACGACTTTATCGGTGTTAATCTGTGGCTAATTCTCTTATGACCGAAAATATCGAAAAATTCCTGACCGAGTTTGCCGCGAGCATCACGAGCGGCACGTTTGTAAAATTGACTCTCGGCAATTATAAAGGCTCTGACCTGCACCTGCAAAAGATCAATATCCGACTGATCAAGACTAACAAGGGTATCCGCCTTTTCTTTTTGTATCGTCACGATTCCCGTGACATAGCAAAAAACTACACTATCCCGAACGGACAAGTCTTGATCAGCCAATTGCTCGGAACTGAGTTTTTTAGCGGCCATCTTTTTACGACTGAGAACGACTTTCAGCTCGATATCGGACGAAAAAATTCGAGACTCAATGTAGGAAAACCTGCTTTCAAAACGGCACCGCCGCTCGAACACGACCGTAAAAAAGAAAAGCTGATCGACCCGCACAGCGTCTATCTAAACGCTCTCGGCATTACAAATACCAACGGCGAGGTGGGCTCTCAGCAGCAGAGTAAATGGCGTCAGATCAATAAATACGTCCAGATCCTGGCCGATCTCGTGGACCGTTCAGACCTAAAAGACCGTACGTCACTCAACATCGTCGATATGGGTTCGGGCAAGGGGTACCTTACGTTTGCCGCTTATGACTATTTCAAAAATATCCGCGGCGTTGACGTGAAAATGACCGGCGTCGAAGCCCGTAGCGACTTGGCAGCGATCGCAAATGACGTTGCGCGTGCAAGCGAATTTGACGGGCTCGAATTTGTTCAGGCCACGATCGATTCGTTTGAACTCAAGGACGTAAATATCCTGATCGCACTCCACGCTTGTGATACTGCGACCGACGATGCCCTGTTCCAGGGCATTCGAACAAACGCCGACCTCATCGTCGCGGCTCCTTGCTGTCATAAACAGATCCGCAAGCAGATGAAACCGCCGCCAATGATGCACGACATCCTAAAACACGGCGTCATGATCGAACGCGTCGCCGAAACCCTCACCGACGGCCTGCGTGCCCTGCTCCTCGAACGCGAGGGCTACGCGACAAGGCTGTTCGAATTTATCTCCGTCGAGCACACGCCAAAAAATAATATGCTGGTTGCCACCAAGCTCGCTGAGGCTAAAAATTCCGACGAGATCGAAACCCAGATCCGCGATCTAAAAGAGTTTTACGGAATTGAAACACAACATTTGGAATCATTGCTTGAGCCGAAATAACATAAAAATTGGGAATAGTTAATGGCGATCGACGGAACAAAAATTATCGACAGCGACCTTGGACACGACATTTACAACGAGTTCATGGATCAATACGATGCAGGAGTAGAGTTTGTTGATATTCGCAAAAAAGTTGATGCTTGGCGCGGTGACGTATTAGGTGAAGAAGAGTTTGAAATCTTCATCACTGTTTATGCTCAAGCTCTTTGGGAGGTCGGGGAACTTGATAAAGAAACTCTCAGCGAGGTTAGAGAAGCAATTTCAAAAAGAGCCGGATATCGAATGTGGTTGGAGGAAGGCGGGCTCGAAGACGCTCAATCAAGAGAACGTGTATTAAGCAGATTTCTAATAAAAATATCAACCCCAAAGAAAGCTAATCGAAAAAGAAAAAAGTACAAACTTCCCGCGAAACATCTGCTCGAGGATAATGATGTAGTTTCATTACGAATGCCGGATGGAACCTACCGTGCAGCAATAATGGTGAAGACAGCCATAATTCACCGTAACTTAGTCTACTACTTCACGAAGACCTCGTTCGAAGGAAAAGAGTTACCTACTGATATGGATATTCGAGCGTCCTTCATTTTCATGAGCAGGATCGAGACATTCTATACTGAAAGCTATATTAAGAAGGAACAACCTGGAATTGAAAAGTTCTGGAGACGGAACGACACCGCACCTCGTAATTTTCTTCTGGGCGGAAGTTTTGAACTGGTAGATCACCGAGACTTAATAAAGTTCTGCGAAAGGTTGCAACTTGTTACCCGTTTCAACATCAGGGACTGCTACAAAATGACGGGATCATTTGGTTATTCCTCCAATTTTGAAGATTTTTCTAGTCGATTTGAAGATTTGAGTAAAGAAGAAAGCATTTGGCACAGAGATCTAGTTCCTTTGACTGAGATAGAGGACCGTCCTAATATTTCTTTTGCGAGCAGGATAATTTCTAAGGTGAAAGGAAGCCACTAACCATGCAATACGCTGCAAAAACCCCAGACGAATACATCGCCGGCCTGCCCGAAGACCGCAAATTAGCGCTCACTGCGCTTCGCAAAGTCATTAACGCCAACTTACCCAAAGGCTTTGAGGAAACCATTGGCTACGGCCACATGGGCTGGGTCGTGCCGCATGAGATGTATCCGGCGGGCTATCATTGCGACCCGTCGCAGCCGCTCGCCTTTATGGGCATAGCATCCCAGAAAAATCATATCGCCCTGTATTCGATGTGCCTTTATGGCCATGTAAAGCAACTGGAGTGGTTTCGTAACGAGTGGCCAAAACACTCTAAGAAAAAGCTCAACATGGGCAAATCATGCATCCGGTTTACCAAACTCGAAGACATACCGCTCGACCTCATAGGCGAACTCGCTTCAAAAGTTACCCCGCAGCAATGGATCGAGATATACGAGAATTCGATGAAGCGATAGTCGATTCAAACCTTGACCAAACACCCATTTCGCCGTATCATTAACGATTGCGTTAAACCGCAACATCACACCGCTTATACACGGCGGAAGGAAGTGAAATTATGAAACCTGAAATACATCCAAATTATACTGAAATGTCGGTGATATGTGCCTGCGGCAGCACCTTTAAGACACGCTCGACGATGGGCGAGGATCTGCACATCGAAATTTGCTCGGCTTGCCACCCGTTCTTTACCGGTAAGCAAAAGCTGGTCGATACGGCCGGACGCGTTGACCGCTTTAACAAGCGTTACGCCCGCGGAGCCGCTGAGGCAGCTAAATAAAATGGTGACACTGGAACAGACCCAGTATTAGCTTTTCAAAATTTGACGCCGACCCTTGGCCGATCGATACCGGTGTGCAAACACCATCTCGAAAGGCAAAAAAAGGTCGGCGTCTTCTCTTTGGTCTGAAATTTCAGATATCAAATTTGAAATTTCGCACCGTGATCTGCGATTTTGGATTTATTGAACATCTATTTCTAACAGATACCTATCTAAGGAATGATATGAAAAAACGTTTTTCGCCAAAAATGCTTCGTTTTATCCACACCATTTTCGCTATGGAGCGCGACCTCATCGTCGGCGGCCAGGCCGTGATGGAAGGCGTCATGATGCGCACGCCGTCGGCGTACGCGATCGCGTGTCGCCGCGCGGACGGTTCGATCGTTACAACCGCCGAAAAGCTGCCAAAATGGAGCGACAAATATAAATGGATGAATACGCCCGTCCTCCGCGGCGGTGCCACGCTCATCCAATCGATGGCGTTGGGAATCAAAGCTCTCAACTTTTCAGCCAAGATCTACGAGGATGATCTGAACGCGGCAGAATCTGCGGCAAAGGAAAAAGCTGCGGACACACAACTCGCATTTGTCGAAGGCACTAACGACGAGGATTTCTTAAAAGCCCCGGTCAAGGTGATCATGCCTGAAAAGACTGAAAGCAAAGCGAAAAAAGCCGGCCAGTCGGCGTCGGCTGTCGGCTCGATCATATTCGCCTTGGGCTTTAACATTTTGCTCTTTATCGTCGCACCGCTCGTGCTGACAAATGTTTTGTTCATCAGCCTCGGCTGGGCAGGTGCTCCGGCACTCGCTGCCGACGCCGGTTGGTTGGAAACGATCAAAGCTTACGTGTGGAAGATACAGCTTGATTCGTTCGGCTCATGGGTCTCGTTCAATCTGATCGACGGCGTGATCCGGATGATATTTTTTATCATCATGATCTTTTCGATGTCGTATCTAAAAGATATCCGACGCGTTTTCGAATATCACGGTGCCGAGCACAAAACGGTATTCACCTGGGAAAAAGGCCTCGACCTGACCCCCGCAAACGCGACCATACAGAGCCGCCAGCATCCGCGTTGCGGCACTTCGTTTCTGATGGTCGTCATGCTCGTCGCGATCGTGCTGTTCTCAGTTATTAATTTCGAAGCGACCTGGATGAACCTGGTCGTCCGCATCGCTCTGATGCCGCTGGTCGCGGGACTCTCGTACGAAGTCATTCGTTACGCAGCCAAAAAAGAATCGAGTGCCGTTTTCAAACTAATGACCAAACCGGGCCTGTGGCTGCAAAATATCACAACCCAGGAACCCGACGAACAGCAACTCGAAGTCGCGATCAAGGCCCTAGACGAGTCGCTAAAACTCGAACCGGTTCCGGCAAATTAACCACATAGAAACATAGATCACATAGAAATCGGGATTGTGATCTACCTATGTGTTCTATGTTCCTATGTGGTGAATATTTCTTATGTTCGAAAAGCTTGCACAAATCGAAAAGTCCTACGACGAACTGACCGAGCAGATCTCGCAGCCCGAGTTTATGTCCGATATGTCGGCGTACGCCAAGCTGATGAAACAGCATCGCTCGCTTGGCGAGATCGTCGAAAAGTACCGCGAGGTTCGTAAACTCCAAGAGGATCTGCAAGGCGCAAAAGACATGACCGCTCTCGCCGAAGACGACGAGATGCGCGATATGATCGCGCTTGAGATAGCCGAGATCGAGGAAAAATTACCTGCGGCGGAAGAGCAGTTAAAGGTGCTGCTCATCCCCAAAGACCCCAACGACGAAAAGAATGTCATCCTCGAGATCCGTGCCGGCACCGGCGGCGACGAAGCTACGCTGTTTGCCGCTGAGGTCCTGCGAATGTACGCCCGCTACGCCGAAACGCAAGGCTGGAAGATGGAGGTCATGGAAGCCTCCGACAACGGCATGGGCGGCATCAAAGACGCCGTCGCGATGATCGAGGGCGACAACGTTTATTCGAAAATGCGTTTCGAATCCGGCGTCCATCGCGTCCAACGCGTGCCGCAAACCGAGACCCAAGGCCGCATCCACACATCTGCGATAACCGTCGCGGTTCTGCCTGAGGCTGAGGAAGTTGACGTTCAGATCAACAACAACGATCTTCGCATCGACACATTCTGCTCATCGGGCCCCGGCGGCCAGTCGGTAAACACGACCTACTCCGCCGTCCGCATCACGCATATGCCTAGCGGCGTTGTCGTTTCGATGCAGGACGAAAAATCGCAGATCAAAAACCGTGAAAAAGCGATGCGTGTGCTGCGTGCCCGTCTGCAGGAGCTGGAGGAACAAAAGCAACACGACCTTGAGGCCAGCGAACGCAAAAGCATGGTCGGCAGCGGCGACCGTTCGGAAAAGATCCGCACCTACAATTTCAAAGAAAATCGCGTCACCGACCACCGCATCGGCATGACCGTCCACCAACTCAATCTCGTAATGGAGGGCCAGTTAGACGATTTCATCGCAGCCCTGCAAACGCATTACCAGACCGAAAAACTCAATGCCGAGGCCGTCGCCGCCTAAATTTATGCCGCCGCCAACAAGACTTTATCTCATCCGACACGGGCAATCTGCCGGTAACGCCGAAGGGCGTTTTGGCGGGCACGGGCCGACGCCTCTGTCCGATCTCGGCCAACGTCAGGCAGATCTGACGGCTAAGTTGCTTGCTAAGGAGGGCGTCCATGCGATCTATTCGAGCGATCTGGCACGTGCAGTGCAGACAGCCGAACCGCTTGCAAAACGCCTTGGGCTGGAGATAAATACGTCGGACGCATTTCGCGAACGCCACGTCGGTGTGCTCGAAGGGCTGACCTTTGACGAATCAAAAGAGCGTCACCCAAAAGATTACTACGCCCTCGTCAACCGCAGCGTCAACCACGTCATTACCGAGGGCGAGAGCTATCGTCACCTGCTCCGCCGGATCACGACAAAGCTGCACGATGTCCTCCGCGAACACAACGGCCAGCGTGTCGCTGTCTTTTCACACACCGGTGCCATCTGCTTCCTTACTCTCCACCTGATGGGAGCGATTCACCGCAGCACAAAAACCACTCCGTGGATCATCACCTCAAACTGCGGCATCAACCGCTTTGAACTCCGCGGCCGCCGCAACGTCCGCGTCCTCGCCCTCAACGACACCCGCCACCTCGCCGACATTACCGGTAACGATTCATTTGCGGCCCGATAAACCTAAAGACATTACATTTTTAAGAGGTCGGAAATAGATTTTGCAGCGGTAGACCCTTGTCCGACTGCGGAGTTGATCGTTGGTGATAGTGGGTTTGCCGCGTCACCGATGGCAAAAATGCCTACGAGGTCGGTCGCACAATTTGCGTCTATGCAAATATATCCGGCTTTGTCGGTGGCTATTTGATGCAGAAATAATTCGGTATTTGGTTGGACTCCTGTGCGGATCAGAATGGCATCAACCGGAATATGGAGGGTCGCACCGGTCAAATTGTCCCGCACATCGACGCCATCAACCCGTTCATTGCCAACAATTGCAGTCAATTGTGAATTAAAGACAAATTCGACATTGTCCATCGCTGCGGCTTGTTCGACAAACTCTTTTCGAGCCGAAAATTCACCCCGCCGATGAACGACAAAAACTTTCTCAGCCTTAGCTCCGAGGATGAGCGCGTTTTCAAGTGCGGCATCGCCTCCGCCGGCTATCACGACGCGTTTTCCGGTAACCTGATCTTGGTCCCTGACCCCTGATTCGAGGATGCCTTTTCCCTGAAATTCATCTTCGCCGGGGACACTTAATTTCCGTCGACGGACACCTGTCGCAATAATGACCGATTCACCTTGTATCTTCTCGCCGCCCACCAGAACCACTTTTCTTTCAACAAGATACGCTGTGTCAATCTCGACGCCGGTTCGCAGTAAGACATTGGTTGACTCAACCTGACGGAGAAAGATATCTCGGAACTCTGTGCCGCTTACCGATTCCAAACCGAGGTAATTTTTGATGTTACCGTAGGTGCGCAAAAGCTGTCCGCCGGTGACCGCTTCACGCTCTAAAATGATCGCTTTTAGACCTAGTTCGGCGCACCAAAATCCAGCCGAAAGTCCGCCCGGACCGCCGCCGATAATTATCACGTCATAATTTCTCATTTTGGCTTTGAAAAGACGTCGTGTAGTGCCTTTATTTGCTACTTTTTAGCTGACCGAAATGCCATTTTCTGTCACTTTTGTGTCGGGTAATTTCCCTCAAAAAAGACCTTACCACACC
>JBEBGA010000616.1:0-1228 GCA_040081695.1 Pyrinomonadaceae bacterium | reverse complement strand
TCCCAACCTCGACCGCTCCCTCGGCAACGACGATATTTGTAAATCGGGATCCTGAATCTTCTCGTGCTTGTACCTTTCGGAGAATAGACGCGAACGAAAACGGAATTTCCGGTATCAAAATCAGGTCGGCGCTTCCGGCAAGACCCGAGTGAAGAGCGATCCAACCCGTATTTCGCCCCATGACCTCCATTATCATTACTCGGTCATGGGAAGCCGCCGTCGTGTGCAGACGATCCAATGCTTCTGTGGCAATGTCGATGGCAGTCATAAATCCGAATGTTAGTTCGGTCGCTGCGAGATCGTTGTCGATCGTTTTTGGCACCCCGATCACCGGAAATCCGGCTTTGTGAAACTGCTCGGCAATTGCAAGTGTTCCCTCACCGCCCAGTACGATCAGCGCCTCGATTCCAAGAATAACGAGATTCGCCATTGCCTCGCCAATGGGCATTTCGGGGAAGCACGCGCGGCCGTCTACAATCTTGGCGAAATTGCTCCGGTTACGTGTCCCAAGGATCGTGCCGCCCCGGGGAAGAATGCCACTGACGCGTTTTGTTGTGAGTTTTACCGTATGGGTTTCACGCAGAATGCCTTCAAAACTGTCCTCGATGCCGATACAACTCATTCCGTATTTGCCGATCGCTGTTCGCACTACCGCACGAATTACCGCGTTTAATCCCGGTGCATCGCCACCACCAGTCAGGATACCGATTTGTTTATACATAGAAAATGAATCCTAAAAGCAAATCACTGCAACAATCCCTCTCCCACTGATAGCCATAATAACGGCCGAGCTCCGCAACCAGCCGTTCGAAACAAAATCGATCGCGACACGCATCCTCCTTTTCAAGGATAAAAACGAACGTAGAAAAAGTGTAATACGGATTTCTTTTCGTCGCAACAAATCGATTTGCTAAACGCAGCCGTCGAAAAAGGCGTCGAAACCAACTCCCGCACCCGACGGACCTCCGACTGTCAACGCGGAATTGCTAAGTTCTTAGAAAAATACCAAAAGCAACTACAACGTCGCCGCTTGGCTGATCCGGTCGCGGACTGTGCTGGCGATGTTGAAATTTTCGGTCTCAGGCAGGTCAGACACGACAAATATCGCCTGTGTATTGTTTGTAAAACTGGCTACCTGCAATCCGTTCTCGACTTCGCTCAAGATTGGGCTGCTTAACGAATCATCAGTCGGTGACAATACATCCGATTTGTCGAAAAAGACCGACAC
>JBEBGA010000237.1:0-5128 GCA_040081695.1 Pyrinomonadaceae bacterium | reverse complement strand
TATACACGCCCGATGACGCGTGTTGTCAGCCGGTTTTTTCGTGAGCGAAGCGATATCGAGGAGTTTGTCCAGCAGAGTTTTACCAAGGCCTACTTTTCGCTCAATAAATATCGCGGCGGCGAAGACAACTCATTTCCGGCGTGGATAACGCGGATCGCGGTCAATGTATGTTATGACGAATTTCGCCGTCGTGGTCGGCGAGGAGAAAGTCTGGTCACGGACCTAAGTAGCGACGACATCGATTATCTCGAAACGATCGCGGACGGACAAAACCCTTCGGCAGAGCGATCATTAGTTGCAAAACAACTATCAGAAAAAGTGTTAAATGTGTTGGATGAGCAAGACAGGATAGCAATGATTTTGATATATTCAGAGGATTATTCGCTAGGCGAGGTGGCTGCGGCCATCGGGATAAGTACGAGCAATTTGAAGTCTAGATTGTTTCGTTGCCGAAACCAGATCAAGAGTAGATTTGGGCATTTATTCAAATAAATAATAGCTAATTGGTGCAGGAGTCATTATTAGTATGAAAAGACTTAAAGTATTAGTGTGCGTGGCGTTCATAGCCGCATCGGGGGCTTTTGCCCTGTTAAACTCAGAAGCTGTCACCGGGCAAGGTACGCTTTCAGCACCCACGGGAGTTATTGCCTCGGATAGCCGATATAGCAATAAAGTGACGATCTGGTGGGATACTATCCGCGGAGCGACGAGCTATCGGCTTTTCCGTAACGCAGTAAATAACCCCGCAACGGCAACTGACATTGGCACGACGGTATCAAACTTTTTTCAGGACGGCGGAGCGACGCCGGGGCAGACATCATTTTACTGGGTCCGCGCTGAAAATAGCTCGGTCGTTAGCGATTTCAGTACTCCGAACCAAGGGACTAGAGCTATTCCCGTTGGACCTCCACCGCCACCAGGATTTCCGCTTAATCCGCCTCCGCCAGCTCCTGTCGGCAATGAGACAACGGCAACCAAGATATATCTTGGGAAAGCTTTGTTTTGGGATGAGCAGATGTCATCTACTAGAACAGTCTCATGCGGAACGTGCCATCACTCAAGCAACGGTGGTACGGATCCGAGGTCCGTACCTCTTGGCGAAGCATCACGAAATCCTGGCCTTGATGGGCTGCTCGGCACGAACGACGATGTTCGAGGATCGGCAGGCGTTCCATTTACAAACCCGGATGGTACTTACGTTAATCTACCGGTCTATGGCCTTAACGCTCAAGTAACCGGACGTAAATCCGTTTCACACATCAATTCTGCATATCCTCCCATCCTATTCTGGGATGGTCGCGCGACTCAGCAATTTCGCGACCCGATCACGAATACCATTGTTTTGAACGGCGGAGCAGCCCTTGAGAGTCAGGCGGCCGGGCCGCCGCTTTCGTCCGCGGAAATGGCACATACGGGGCGTGACTGGAACGATGTCGCAGCCCGAATGGCGGTGTCAAAACCATTGGCCCTCTCGCCATCTATTCCGGCGGCTCTCAATACTTGGATAAATGGGAGGACGTACTCTGAACTATTTCTCGAAGCATTTGGAACCGGCGAAGTAACGCCCTCGCGTATTGCGATGGCCATCGCAGCTTACGAGCGTGCACTATACACAGATCAGGCTCCGATCGACCTTGATAATGCCGGCATAGCAAATTTATCGCCTGCCGCGCAGCGTGGGCGGGGTATATTTAACGGCCCGGGTAACTGTAACGCTTGTCATGGCGGCCCACTTTTCACTGATAATCAATTCCACAACATTGGCGTTCGCCCACCGGAAGAAGACACGGGACGATTTCAGGTGACGGGGAATGAACTGCACATTGGCCAGTTTAGGACGCCCGATCTTAGAAACGCGGGGCTGCGTCGGTCATTTTTCCATAATGGCCAATTTACAACCCTCGCCGAGGTCGTAAATTTTTATGATCGTGGAGGAGATTTTGACTCGCCCACGAAGGATCCGAGGATCCAGCCGTTGGGGCTTACTCCTGGACAGCAAAGTGATCTAGTAGCATTTTTACAGGCCTTGACGGACCCCCGTCTTGTGACCGAAGCACCACCATTTGATCGTCCAATGCTGTTTACGGAATCTTCGTTCGTCCCTACGTTATCGGGTACGGGAATAAACGGTTCAGGCAATCTATTGCCGCAGATAAAGGTGCTTTCCCCGCCAATCGTCGGTAATCCAAACTTTACCGTATCGATGAGCAACGCTCTGGGTAATGCCCAGGCAACGCTTGTTATCGCCGGTGTCCAACCGGGAACGACACCCGGTCCGGTTCGCAACGAATTGAAACGTCTTACCGTGAACACCGCGAATACCGGTGCGGGCAACGGCTGGTCGTCAGTCAGCTTTACGTTTACCCTGCCCAGAAAACTTCGAGGTATGACGTTTTATGCTCGCTGGTATGTACAGGACCCAAGTGCTCCGGGCGGTTATGCTGTATCTCAGATTGCTGTGATCAACGCTTTTAACACCTCGGCAAGCGGAAGTTTGGCCGCTCGGGCAGACGAACTGCAAGAAGTTGTGATCGAAGTTGTAGATCCCGATAAAAAGAAGATCCTGCGCTAGCACGAGCTTGATTGAGTTGTGATCAAAGGGACGTTAACCGCGTCCCTTTTCTATTTCGGCGGTGAGCGTCTGCCATTCGTCAATGGTGAGAGTTTCCGCTCGACGATTTGCGTCGATGTCAGCCGAAGCTAGGATCAACGTCGCATTGGGATAGGTTCCCTTTAGATTATTGAGGATAGTCTTTCGTTTCTGGGCAAAGGAACGGCTGACGACGTTGCGGAATAGCTTTTCGTCCCCAACAAAGACAGCTTTTGGTATAACTCGGGTAACCGAACTCCAAACTTTAGGTACGGGGCGAAACGATCCGGGGGCGACATCAAAAAGGTACTCGATATCAAACGCTGTCTGGGCAATAACACTAAGAAAACCGCGTTCTTTTGTAGCGGGCTTGGCTACGATCCGTTCGACGACTTCGCGTTGAAACATCAGCACCAATGATGAGAACATATGCCGTTGTTCTATCAGCCGCTGTAGGATCGGCGTCGAGATGTTGTACGGAAGGTTAGCGACAAGTTTTACGCCTTTCGGCTTGTCCACTATCGAGGCAAAATGGACATTCAGAGCGTCGGTGTTTACGAGGCTGAAATTTTCGTCAAATCGAAACTGCTGCTCAAGTAATGGAACGAGTTCCCTATCGAACTCGACCGCGACGATCTTTGCTCCCGTTTTAACAAGCTCCTCCGTCAGTGCTCCTGTTCCGGGGCCGATCTCGATGACGGTGTCTTTGTCGTCAATACCAAGTGCCCCGACTATCCGTTCAATGACAGATGTGTCGTGCAGAAAATTCTGGCCGAGAGATTTTTTGGCGCGGATCTTCATTGGGTTCTACGATGAAGGATATCCTGTGATCTCGATATCGTTGCCAAGGTGTTGAACGGTGACATCGTTGAGACGCATCGCTTGTGCGATCAAGTCCGCTCCGGCACCGCCGATGGCGTTTGGAGCTTCGCGTCCGCCGATAATAATCGGTGCTGCGATGAATGTAACCTTATCGACCAGCCGTGAATCGATAAATGAACCCGCGACCTCCGAGCCGCCCTCGACCAAAATGCTTTGGATATTGCGGCCTTTGAGTTCGGCTAGAACGCCCGCGAGATCGCGTCCACCCATTTGAGTCTTGACGACATCTACTCCGGAATTGATAAGCGTTCTGACGGCCTCATCATCACGGCTGTTCGTGAAAACCATTGTCGGCGTCTCTTTCGCGGTCGTTACGAGCGTCGAATCTATCGGAAGTCTCAATTGATTATCAAGCACAACCCGCACCAACGGCCGTCGTCGCGGCTTGCCGCTGCGGTCGGTCAGGCTTGGGTTATCAACGAACGCAGTATTGCCGCCAATGAGGATCGCGTCGTGATCGTGGCGCAGGTCCTGAACGCGTCGACGACCTGATTCGCCTGAGATCGCGGTCGAGACACTGTTGTCAATAGAGATGCGGCCATCTAGCGACATTGCAAGCTTGAGATGAACGAACGGCCGCTGCTGCTTATGCCAGCAGACAAATTTCTCGTTGAGCCGTGCGGCTTCGCAGGCAAGTATGCCGGTTACGACCTCGACGCATGCGTCACGCAGTTGCTCAAAGCCTTTGCCTGAAACAAGCGGATTCGGGTCCTCGATCGGGCAGACGACGCGTTTTATGCCGGCGTTTATGAGAGCTTCGGTACAGGGCGGGGTTCTTCCGTGGTGCGAATGCGGTTCGAGCGAAACGTACGCCGTGCCGCCATTTGCACGGTTGCCCGCTTGCTCGAGAGCAATCGCTTCGGCGTGGACGATGTTGTCGTAGATATAAGTTCCCTCGCCGACGATCTCTCCATCCGCGGAGACGATGACGCAGCCGACAAGCGGGTTTGGCGAGACCAAGCCAACGCCTTTCGCGGCGAGTTCGAGCGAACGCCTGACGAGGGTTTCGTCGTTAGATTGTGACGCGGCGGGTTCTATGACTTTTTGGGTTTCCTTGCTTTGCCGAGGTATTTTTCGTTAGGGCTTTTACCTACGATCTCGGATGTACGGCTACAACTCGACACGCTAAGCGATGCCGGATCGGTTGAATTCGAATAAATGATGTAAGTCTTACCGTCTTCGAATGTATATCCGCACAGACAGCAGATATTCGCCGTCTCGACCTCGATAAACTCAGTCACCGGGCCTTTCCACGAACGCGTCACGGCGATCTTTGCATACGCGGTGACCGGCTTACCGTCCATTTTCTCGTCGGAATAGCGGATCGAGACGACCTTGCCCGCAAAGATCGCGGTGGCGGAGGTCTTAGCTTTCCGCACCTGAGATCTTAGCGTTTCGCCGGGTTGTGGAGGTAGGCACGAGCACGCGGAAGCGGTTTGAACAGATCCGAGAAACACAGCCGAAGCAAAAATCGCGATCAATAGATAGTTTTTCATTATTTTCCTAATTAAAAAGTCCGTTAACGTAGCTTTCGGGGTCGAATACCATCAGATCGGCGACTTGTTCACCGATTCCGACGTAGCGGATGGGCAGGTTTAGTTCTTTGGCGATGGCGACGGCGATGCCGCCTTTAGCGGTGCCGTCGAGTTTTGTGAG
>JBEBGA010000236.1:0-5137 GCA_040081695.1 Pyrinomonadaceae bacterium | reverse complement strand
GTGGGACGCCGGTCCCGAACATCCGAACGCAGAATTATGGGTCAGCTATAACGGCAGCCGTGACAGAGTGCTGTTCGTCAAACAAGCCAAGGGTGTTCAACAAGTCGTTGTTCAAAAGGGACTGGTCTATACATACGTCTTGCTGGACGGTCGCAATATTTTGGGAACCACTACTGTTGTCGGGCAGTAGCTGATGAATTTCGGACGTTGATCGGAAAGATAGAACTAAGTTAAAGGCCATGTCGGGAAGCTCAAAGGAGAAATGAGTATGCGAACTGCGACAAATCGAATCGCGAAACTGTTAGGTGCCGCGGCGTTGCTGGCCGGATCAGTCCTGTTGATCAGTGTCCCCGCGTGGACGCAAACCGTCACCGCCGAGCCGCAAACTGTGGTCATGGCCAAAAATGCTACGCAAGGCTCGACAACGATCACTTGGGACGCCGGCGACGGGATCAACAGCGTGGGAGCGGCCCTGTGGCAGCAGATCAATGGCGGCAAGGAAAAGCTCGTTTCCGGCCAGGGAAGCGGTTCGCAACGTATCTCTATCGGCGCCGGAGAAACGCGTGTTTTCAAACTTCGCAGTTTCGTCAAAAGCAAAATGCTTGCTTCAGTCACCGTGACGGCGACCGGGGCCACGGTTTCTTTCGCTGGCATGTGGCTTACTCGTACGAACTTTGCTGACCGGGAAACCGCGCTGATCTTTAAGTTCGAACAAGCTGCTAGCAAGGTGAAAGGCTCCGCCTTTTTTGAAGGCAACGAAAAGCAAAAGCTCACCTTCGATGGCGAGGTCTCGGGCGACACGATGAAATTCCGCGTGAGCGCTCAAATTATGAGGACCGATGAGGTGCCGAACGGGGAATTTGTGATGGCTCAAGATGGCAGATCGTTCACGGGCACCGTGGGAAAGAACCCCGCCTTTGTCGCTACCGCCCTGGCCAACTGCGCCGGGGTTTGGCAAACACCTGCATATCCGCAAATGTTGCTGCAGCAATCGGGCATAAGGTCGTTGGGCAATTGTTCGCAGGTAACCCCAGTCTTGGCGTGATCAAGGAGGGAGTCGTTGACGGCAATAGACTGCGTTTCCAGATCTGGCGGCCTCGTCCGCAAACGAACATAGGAGCACCTCTACCGGATGATTTCGTTGGCAGGGGTGAATTAGTGATGGATCAAGATGGTAGATCGTTTTCCGGCACTATTCTGGGTGCCCGCGCAAATGGAGCTCTTGTTGCTCGTTAAAGGGCTTAACACTTCGTGGAACCAAATATGAACATGAAAAAATACATTATGCCGGCCGTAGTTCTCGGAACCTGTTTATTGTCTTTTGCGGCAGCTTCCCAGGTATTTGCCCAAGGGCCTGAGGTCAACGGTGAACTTCGGACATTATTGGGAAGGATCCGCTGGAAAAAGACAATGGGCTTGACGTCAAAGACCCCGCGTGGCATCGAACCGACGGATAAGATCTGTGCTCAATTCTTTGTGGTGGTGACTCAGCCCTCGACCGGCAGCGAGAAACCGATCCAGTACGACATCGCCCTCGATGACAAGCCCGAGGCGAGCAAGCCGGATTATTACTCTTGCTATTTTGAGATGAAAGTACCATCCAATGTGCTTTTGAATGTTTTTGCCGGGATGGGCAATGGCCTAGCGTGGCCGAATTCGGAGCGGTCACCTGTCCACTATAAATATGGGTGGATCGGCGACGGTCGTGCGGGACAACTCCGGGCACCACGCATCTTCAAACCAGAAAAACGAGAGGTCAGGCTCGGGAATAAGCCGATGCTGGTCAACTTTGAGCTTGTTTACGAACAGTAGCAGTAAGAGGGTAAAAATGAATAGACATAGGTTTTTGACCTTTTTTGGGTTCAGCACAATACTGCTGATGCTTATCTTTTCAGCAAACATCGCCGCCCAGCAAGATGACGGCCCGCCGGCACACAATTTTGCCGGTACGTGGTCGCTGCGTCAGAGCAACGGCTATGTCGTGACGATGGTGCTCACACAAAACGGGCGCGATATCGCGGGCACATCATCATACAATTCGGGAAAAAAAGGCATCGTCAGATGCACCGTCAGCGGAAAAGCATGGCATCAGAAAGGGGCGAACGGATGGCCGAGTTATCTGGATCACTTTCAGGTAGAGGTTGTCTGTAACGGCTCGGTTGCTGCTTATAATGCTTCGGCTTCGTGGGCAGAGGGCATTCTAAACGGCACAACATATCCGAAAGGCAAACCTTCAGCAAGTGCGACATGGTCAGCCGGGCCATTTGCGCGAAGACGGAATTAGCTTAGTACCGACAATAAATCCCGTGACCGGAAAGCTGATCGCACGCCAAATACAGGAGAAATAATTATGAAAAACATTAATTTAAAAGGAACGATCTCGATCATGGCATCTGTAGTCATCGGCTTCGTTGCGAGCATTGCTACGCCGGCTCAATACGCGCCAGGCGTGATAGAGAAACTCAAGGGTGGCTCTACTCCGACACAAACGCAGACGCTTACGGGCGTTATCCGCATTCCTAAAGAGTTTGGTGTAGTTCCGGCTGGCCCGGGCAATAGTCAGGCTGCCGCATTGCCGTGCTTTCCGTTTTTTGTCGCGGTGCTTGACCCTGCCAATAAGAACAAGGTCATAGCGTACACTGACAGTTTGTTTGAACCGGGACGCGATGACGGCATTTTCTATACCTGCAAGTATTCATTGACGGTGCCGAGGGACAAAAGCATTTACGCGGTTGCCGGTATGGGTGGTATTTCCCAATTGCCGTACGACAAACGCTGGGCAACGTACACCACAGATGCATGGATCGGCGGTACTAATAATAAGCCGCGTCGGGGGTACGAACGTAGTTTTGCCGGGAAGTTTATCACCTTAGGAGTTAAGCCAATGTACCTCAGGTTTGATCTGACCTATGTTCAGGTCAATCCGGACTAACCGAACATCGCTTTCATTGCGGAAACAGCCCGTTCTAGGTTTTCCATTGAGGTTGCGTAAGAGAAACGCAGAAAGCCGTCGGCTCCAAAGCCTTCGCCGTCGGTGACGACGATGTGGGCTTCTTTTAAGAGCAGATCGGCGATCTGGGCGGAGGCAGAAAACCTCTCACCTAACATCTCCCGCACATCTACAAATGCGTAAAAGGCTCCCTCGGGCATCGAGCATTTGAATCCGTCGATCTCGTTGAGAGCGGGGATGAGCCAATTTTTGCGGCGTTCGTACTCGGCGGTCATTACGCGGACCTCGTCGAGCGTTTCCTCGATATCCTGCAGAGCCTTCGCACAGGCATATTGGACAAAGGCGGTCGGGTGCGTCGCCGAGTGGCTTTGTAGCTTGACGATCGCTTTGGTCCATTCGGGATTGGCGATCGTGTAGCCAATACGCCAGCCAGTCATTGCGTACGTCTTGGAAAAGCTACCTGCGACACAGACAAATTCACGCAGCTCGGGCGGCAGGCTTGCCGATGTAAAAGGCTCGGCGGGCGGATATGCAAAAAATAGATAGCATTCGTCGGTCAAGACATAGACGCCGCGAGACGCACAAATTTCGACTATCCGCCGCATCTCGTCGGGCGGCACCACGCGTCCGGTCGGATTGTTTGGCGAATTGAGTATCAGCAGCTTTGTTTTCGGCGTGATCGCTTCGGCGACCTGATCGGCGGTGAGGATAAAATCTGTTTCCTCGGTGTCGATAAATACGCTATTTGCTCCGCAAAATGCGGCTATCGCCGGGAATGTTACCCAATATGGTCTTGGGATGAGGACATCGTCGCCGGGATTTAGCAGTGTGCAGGCGGCGTTAAAGAGAGCTTGTTTTCCGCCGCACGAAGCCGCGATCTCATTCGCCCGCAGATCTGCATCAAACCTCGCACTGTAAAAATCTATGACAGCGTTCCGAAACTCGATCAACCCGGCCGTCGCGGTGTATTTCGTGTAGCCGTTTTCGAGGCCTTCCCAAGCATACTGTTTGATGAACTGGGGCGTATCAAAATCCGGTTCGCCGACCGACAGGTCGATCACGTCAACGCCCTGAGCACGGAGATCGGCCGCAGCTTGCGCGGCGATAAGGGTCGATGAGCCCTGCATTGCGGCGACATGGTCTGAAACGGGGAAAGTCATAAGAGGAATTTTAACGCAGAGACCGCTGAGAACGCAGAGTAGAAAGAAGAAATATTAACGAAAGAGGCATTGGATTTAATTTCTCCGCGATCTTTGCGGTCTCTGCATTTAAATTTTCTTTTCTCGCATTCGTTTCTCTACGAGTTCGGGGATCAGCCCTTCGACGCGGCCGCCCAATTCGAATACCTGTTTCATCAGCGTCGATGAGACATACGAGTATTCTTCGCCGGCCATTAGGAAAACGGTTTCGATACCGGGTTCGAGGCGGCGGTTCATTAGGGCCATGCGGAGCTCGTATTCGTAATCGCTGACGGCACGGATGCCGCGAACGATAGCGGTCGCACCTGACTGTTTTGCAAAATCAGCCGTTAAACCTGAAAAGCTCTCAACTAGCATATTGCAACCGTCGGTTTCGACGGTCGGCAGCACTTCGCGGATCATCTCACAGCGTTCTGCGACGGTAAACATCGGATGTTTGTCGGCGTTATTGAGCACCGCGACGACCATTTCGTCAAAAAGCGGTGCCGAGCGCTTGATGATATCGAGGTGGCCGTTTGTTAGCGGGTCAAATGACCCCGGAAATATAGCTCGCCGCATACTCATGTATCTACAAAGTAATTACAATTTACAATTAAATTGCAAGTTCATCGTCACAGACCTATTAAAAACCGACTTTTGGTGCTAATATCTTGTCTATTCGAAAGAAAAGTTATCGCCATTGGCGAGAATAACATAGCACAAAGCCGGAATGAACAACAACGGACAAGCCGCCGCATTTTACGATCTCGAAGGGACGCTGGTCAGTACCAATCTCGTCCACACGCTCGCATTTTACGCCAAACGCCAGCAGGGGCTGTGGCAGACCGCCAAAAAGAGCGTCGGCACTCTTGCCAAACTGCCGTTTTTTGGGGTGGCTGATCTGTATTCGCGCAATGTTTTTAACGAGGTATTTTTCAAAAGCTACTCGGGCCTGTCGCAGGATCGCCTCCGGTATTTTTCGGATGAGCTGTTCGAAGAGGTGCTAAAA
>JBEBGA010000615.1:0-1237 GCA_040081695.1 Pyrinomonadaceae bacterium | reverse complement strand
GCATAAATAGCTTTGATCTCATAACTTTAATTTTGAAAATAAACTTGTACTACTGTGAAAATATCTTTACGCAGAGGATATAAGAAAAGTTTCCCATCGCCAAGAGCAAACGGGAAACTTTACAAAATTTTACAGACTGTGAATATTGGCTCAACCGGCCTCAGCCTCAAGCAGTTTCTTTTTGCGCTCGATGCCCCAACGATAACCACTTAGTTTCCCGTCGCTTGCGATCACGCGGTGGCACGGGATGAGTAAGGCAACGCGATTTTTTGCACACGCCGAAGCGACTGCACGAACTTTCTTCTTATCACCCATTTCCTCCGCGACCTCACTATATGAACGCGTCTCGCCATAAGGGATCTTACGTAGAAAATCCCACACCTGCATCTGAAACGCCGTCGCTTGCAGATCGAGCGGCAGGAAGAGCCGCTTATTTTTACCCGCGAGATATTTGATGATGGCGTCGACCGCATTCGCCAAATTCTCAGCGTCCTCAGCGATCTCTGCGTTAGGAAATTCTTTATCCAAACTATCGCGTAATTCTTTGTCACTATCGCCAAACGTCACGCTGCAAATTCCCCTCGCCGTCCTCGCAACCAACAGTTTCCCGAGCTCGCAATCCGTAATTATGTAATTGATATTCATTCCCTTTCCGCCCTTTTTATATACCGCCGGCGTCATCCCCAGATTTTCCGCCGCCTTTTCGTATAACCTGCTGCTCGAACCGTAACCCGCATCATACATTGCGGTTACGACATCGCTGCCATCGCGTATTCCCTCTTTGAATCTCTCTATTTTTATTGCCTCCGAATATTTTTTTGGACTCACACCGACTATTTCCTTAAAGGTTCGCTGAAAATGATATGTACTCAACCCAGCAGTTTCCGCAAGCTCGTCGAGCGACGCCTCGGGCATTTCCTCGATCTCTCGGAACGCCGCAACCGCCATCATTACTTGAGGATCTGCATCCGCCGCGTGAGTCGGCCGGCAACGCAGACACGACCGGTACCCGCACGCCTCAGCCTCGGCTGTCTCATTAAAAAAACGCACGTTTTCACGCTTTGGTTTCCTCGCCGACCACGAACAGGAGCCCGACTCGGCTCTCGCCCAGGTCCCGGAGCCGGACCGCGGCGGCAATCATCGCGGCGCAAATGCCCTTGGTCCGTTCATTACGATCTGCGTCTTCGCCCAAAGAATTTGCGTATTCGGTTTCTCCGACCGGGCGAAATTGCGCGGG
>JBEBGA010000614.1:0-1239 GCA_040081695.1 Pyrinomonadaceae bacterium | reverse complement strand
GATTGATGTGGTCGACTATCGCAGCAAGAGTGGTCGATTTACCCGAACCGGTCGTGCCCGTCACGAGAATAAGGCCGCGATTTTCGCTGGCGATACTTGTCAGGATCGGCGGCAGGCCGAGCTCGGCAAAGCTTTTGATGGTGTCCGAAATGACACGTGCGACGATGCCGATCGAATTTCGCTGCTGAAAAATATTTACGCGAAAACGCCCAAGTCCCGACACGCCGTAGCCGATATCGACCTCGTAGGCCTCCTTAAAATGCTGCTTCTGCCGGTTCGACATCATCGAGAACGCCATCTCCAGCGTCTCGTCCTGCGTCAATTTCGTGACGCCCGAAAGCGGCTTAAGTTCCCCGGTGACGCGAATTACAGGATACGAGCCAGCCCGCAAATGCAGGTCTGACGCGCCAAAGCTCATCGCCATTCGGAGAAGATCGTCAATTCGGGTCGGCATAGTAAAAAAAGATTCGGGAAAACGTGGCCTCGAAAGGTGCGCCGGAATTTATCTGCGCCTGACGGCCAAAACTAAACTCCAATAAGTTTAACGCGTACAAACGAAATCGGTCAATGATTTTTTCTTGACCGGTCACATTGATCGATCCCCGTATATTCCGTGCTCTCCCATTCGTGCCAATTCGTGTTGATTCGTAGCTTCCTGGAAAATTGGCCGCGAATCTCCCAAATCATAACGAATTGGCACGAAGTCAGATTTGTAGTTGCGGAATCGGCATAATGCTGCATTATCGGCAGATCGTTATACCTAAACACTCAATGAATATGCTACGGTTGGGTCAGCAGATGGTGCGCCACAGGTGTAAAGCGATCAAGATATTTGAAAACCCGGAACGCGGTCATCTTAGTCCGCGTGTAGAAATTGGACCACGGACATCCTTGTCCGCGTGCGGATTGTGCCAGAATGTGGCAATGTTTTTCGCGTTTTCCGTGATTTTAGTCCATTTTATCACGCTAAGCTATTGTGTTGCTGTGAGTTACGACGGATTCAACGGAGCGGAACACCCCCGGAACACCACCGGAACGCTGCCGGAACACCTCGGCGAAGATTCGGTATTTACAATACACAAACCCCGAAAACAGGGCGTGGGAAATGTTTGGAACGCTGGAACGCCCGGGAGTGGCATCACCTAATTCGACACTTTGACCGGAACAATCGTAGAATCGGGTTTTAAGGATGACACAAGCATTAAAAATCAACGGTATTGATCCGCCGCTGGCAATTCC
>JBEBGA010000613.1:0-1240 GCA_040081695.1 Pyrinomonadaceae bacterium | reverse complement strand
CGAAAATCAAGAGTGTCTATTTCCTGGCTTACACCAAGCGCGACCGTGAACTGTGCGATGCCGTTTTCGAGCGGCTGGGCCTGCAACTCGAAACGAAAAAAGTGGAAAAAACCAGTTATCCATCAGGGCCGAATGTGGCGACCGCAAATGCAGCTTCGCCGCGGGGACGGTCAGGCGGCCCGTCATAAACAAGAGCATTGCGCGATCATCCGCGGCCTTGTCCCACGGCTGTCTGGTTGGTTTTCTACCCCGATGCGGGAAAACACGAATTCTAGCACGTTAGTCTTGCTCTGTGGTAGCTGCGATGGTCCCGATGTTCTTGTCCTTGGTGCGCCCCGACAGGATTTCATCGCCGATGACGAGCAGGGCGGCGGTCACGATTTTGCTCATGGGTGCGCCTTGATGCCTTGGTTTGTTGTTATACTTCTATCATTGGAGTGCAGCCCGCAAAGAACTCTTTCGCGACAGGACGTTTCTGGTTTAGGTTTACTGAAACCGGCAACGATCTGGAATTTGTCCGTCGATAATGTGTTTGATTTTGTCTCGGAGATTCAAATGTCGAACGCAAGAGAGGCCGGTATGATGCCTGCCCTGTCCGATTTGAAACATGAAGGCCCGTCTTCTCAGCAGGCGGAAAAACAAAATCCAGAGATACCAAAATTCACGGGTAAAACCTGCTTCGTGATCATGCCATATGGCAAGGAAGGCACACCGGAGCGCGAGAAGTTCGACAAAGTCTACGATCTCATTGAAGAGATCATGCAGCTTCTTGATATCAAGGTGGATCGGTCCGATCGCAATGCCCAGTCGGCGCCAATCCACCAGAAAATGATCACCGACATTCTCGATTCCGATCTCGCCATCGTCGACATTACCAATACTAACCCCAATGTGTTTTATGAACTTGGAATTCGGCACACGTCGCGATCAAGCGGTACCGTACTCATTCATCAAATTTCGCGAAGAGCACGTTGCGCTTCATCGTGTGAAAGTTGGCAACAAAGAGCGCTCATTCAAGATGGGCTACATTACCGGCGACATCATCGCCATCGACATGGTGAATGTTTGGGTCAACCCTGAAAGCACGCGCATGGATATGGCGCGAATTCACGACGACTCGGTTTCGGCCTACATCCGCTACTATGGTGCAAGAAAGGACAAGCTCGGCAACGTCAAGCGTGACCTCGTTCACGATGCCCTCGCGAGTAACTTTCCAAGGAAGTCGAAGGGCTCGATCGTC
>JBEBGA010000235.1:0-5176 GCA_040081695.1 Pyrinomonadaceae bacterium | reverse complement strand
AGCCACAGGGCCGCTGCGACGAAATCTTCGGTCATCTTTTTGCCGTCAACCGTGCGGAACGCCGCCGCACCTTTTTGCTCGTCGCCGGGATAACCGCCGACCGAGGTCAGCCCGTCCGGAGCGTACGCCATGAAGCCGGCTTTGGCTAGACGGCGGGCGACATCTTCGATATATGGATTGAGGCCGCGGTTTTCGTGGATGACGAGGACGGCGGGAAACTTTTTCCCTTTCGACGGTTTTGCAAAATAGCCCTTGATCGAACCGTTACCGGCGGGAGACTGAACAGTCTCGTAACTGGTGACGATGTCTTTGTCGTCCTTAGCGATCGTCTGCGCCCACGCGTAGTTTGGCTGCAAGCTGTCATAGATCGCTGCGGCAGTCAGTCCACCGACCGCAAACTTGCCGATGCTGCGCATGAACGAGCGCCGATCCATATCACCGTGCTGGTATTCGTGAAAAAGATCCAATAATTCCTGCGGATAATCGTCTGCGGTTTTGCGTTCCATATATTTTCTCCTTGTGTGCAAAAGGATACTAAAATTTGAGCGTAATTGTAAAAAAGAAGAGGCTGCCCCGAAAGGACAGCCCCGCCAGGCATATCTAAATGCTCGCTTAGAATTTGTACCGAAACTGTGCCGTAAAGCTGCGGCCGGTACCGTCAATGCCCCAGCTCGGGTTTCTGTATTTCTGATCCAAAATATTCTCAAAAGCCCAGAATATATTGGCGTGATCATTGATCGTAAATCCGCCGCGAACATTTGCGACACCATAGCCCGGCAGATACGTGTAAAGCGGCACCACGGTGTTGTCATTAACGACGATGACGCCGTTGATAGTCGCACCGATCGGCAACAGGCGGTTTTGAACCTGTGCCTGAGTCTCGCCCGTCGCGATCAGGATACCGCCGGCACTGCCGCAGCCGCTGCCGCCGGGTGTCGTCAATCCATTAACACAAGCTCCGCGACGGAAATAGTATTGGATCTGCGCACGCGAGCGTCCGGCTCCGGTTCGTCAGTCGGCAAGATCACCACTCGACAATCTGTCCTGACGACCCGCAAGAGTCGTATAACCCTCTACCCAAAATCTCGACCAGTTGTGACGCAGGCCGAGGAAACCAGTCGGCGGCGGTGTTCCGCCCTCGATATTTGGCGGCACGCCCGTCGCTTTGTCAGAGGCCTTAGTGTAGGTGTAATTCGCTTTCAGATTTAGCCTGTCGGTCAGCTTTGCAAGCATCTCATACTCGACGCCCCAGATCTTGGCGGCAGTAAAATTTGCACGGACTAGAACGGGGCTTCCCGACGCGGCGACAAATACCGTACCGGTCGCAGTCTGACTGGTTATGACATCGGTTCCGAGAAACTGTCCGACCGCCCCGGCGGGCAAGATCAGTGCTTGTTTGGTTATCGCATTTTCGATGTCGAGACGAAACACTGTGAATGTCGAATCGACCCGTTTGTTTTGATAGCGGACAGAGAAATCGTAGTTGTTGCTAAATTCGGACTCCTGTCGTGATACTGGAATACCGGTGGTGATCGCTGCCGCACCGGCGGTCGTTCCGATCGTTCCGCCCAAAGCTCCGGCGGTGATGTGATCGACCTCAAAACCGTCGCCGGTTAGACCCAAAGTCCCGAGATCGGTCATGCTTGGATAGCGGAATCCGCGACTGTAATTAAATGCGAACCGAAGTTCATCCGTAGCACGGATCACCGCTCCGATGCGGCCCGAAAGATCGCTCGTCTTCAAGGTATCGCTTACCCACAACTGCCGGCCCGCAATGATGGGCGATTTTGAGCCGTCTGCCTTATACGACATACCGCTGTAACGCAGAGCTCCGGTTATCCTGAGCCGCGTCGGGATGGCTTCCCAAACGTCCTGAATAAAAACGCCGCCTGAGACGAACGTCGCATCATCCGGCACACGCGGGCGTGAGATTGTGACGATGTTCGTCACCGGGTTGTGGATGAAGGCCGGTGAATTGATCTTTTCACGATAAAAATCGCCGCCAAACAGCAAAGTGTTATTGCGGCCGATCCTCTTATCAAGAAAAGCGCTTGTGCCCCATGTCGAGGTCCGCTCGTATTGGTGAGTAATGTCCCCGGCCGGATTTCCCTGTCCGCCTTGATTGACGCGCTCTTCACGCTGGCTGTTGTACGAACCGGTCAGCGACAGGCTGTCAAACGGGCCGACGTTTCGTTTTACGTAACGAAGGTAGCCAAAATCCAGCATCAGGTTTCGCAGATCCGCGATCAGATTGCCGTCGCCGCCGAGCATCTGGTCAAAGCGTTTTCCGTCATCCTGCTGGCTGCGTTGGTAGAAAAACGTTAGCTGCTGATCGTTGGTCGGCGAGTACGCGAGCTTGCCCGCAAAACCGTATTGCTGAAATCCTGTGCCCGGATTTACGTCATACAGAAGCGTTGACGACAGCCCGAGAAAACGCGTGATCGCCGAGTGTGTATCAACACCGTCAGCCGAGCGAACGTCGCCGATACGGCGGCCATTCATACTGACATAGCCGCCAAATTTGCGTGTACCGTAGCTGAGCAACGCCGACGTGCCATAGCTGCGATCAGCAGTGCCAAAACCGGGGTTAAATTCGCCGTGAAACTCCGGAGTCTCAAACCCATATGCAGGAGTTTTTGAGACCAAATTGACTGTTCCGGACAGCGAATCCGAACCGTATTGAGCGCCATTTGGCCCGCGAAGCACCTCGATTGACTGCAGGCTGCTTGGTTCGTTGAGGTTAAAAAAAGTATTAATACCGCCGCGCTGGCCGCTGTTCGTAAACCGAACGCCATCGACAAAGTTGACAACATTCTTACCCGTCAGCCCGCGTATGACGATCGCACCGATCGTCGGGCTGGTTCGCTGATAGTTAAGCCCTGACTCTTCTTTACCCGCCTGAGCAATAACCGAGGTTGCCCGCTGCGAAATTTGCTCCGAACTCAACAGGTTTATAGCCTGCGGAACATTTTTTGCCTCCTCAGCGTGCCCCATCTCTGCCGTGACCGTAATATAGCTCTCGCCGATCGCGAGCATGATCGCAATATTTCCCGCTCCTGCCCCAGCCTCAACTTTCTGTTCAGCAACGGCAAATCCTTGAGCAAGCACCCGCAAAGTATAGGAACCCACAGGCACAGCGTTAAATGTGAATATGCCTTCGCGTGTTGTTACGGTCGTCATGCCGCTTCGGGACGACACCCCGTTAAGCGAAACGGTTGCTCCGGCAACGACGTCGCCATTTTGATCTTTGACCGTACCGGCGACCGCCGTCTGCGCAACAGTCTGTCCCGCCAATAATAAAAATAGCAGAAAGAAAAATAGGTAAAATTTGGCTTTGTTTCTCATACAATTTTGGAATATTACCCTCGTAGGAATAACTACTACCAATAGCAGTAGAATGCCGGAAACTGTAATTTTCACCGATTCAAGCTTCTCTTAATTTTGTCGCCGCATTTCTCTCTGTTTCTTGAACCGCTTTGGCCCAAACCACAGCCAAAATCCCGTCACGGTAAACGTAATAAGGGCAACGCCCATAATACTCGTGTAGACAAGTTTTATTTGTCCGTAGGATGTAGCAAGGAGACGGTCCAGGATCGATCCGTCATGAATATTTTCGATGAGATCTGACGTGCGAACCTCGATGTGCAATAACTCGCCCGTCGTGCAATCGACCTGAACGCCCGCATATCCCTCGACAAAGATGAATTTGGCCATCCCCTTGTCCGGCCGTACATCGATGCGGTCGATCTCAGTTGAGATCGTTGGTGAGATCTTTTCTCTCGCGTACTTGATCGCATTTTCCTGAAGCTGTTTCATCGGCAGCCAGTCTTTGGTGTCGCTTGAACGGCCCTTGTGAGTGTCGGCAAGGATCAATCCGCCGGTGTGTTTTTTCCAACCCAGAAACAGTCCGCTGAGGGCTATTATGAAGAAAAAGACAAACAGAGCCGCCCCGGTCATTCGGTGCACCTTACGAGCAAATTTTAGGATGTCCGCGCGTCGTTTTCGTGCAGGGTCCGTTACTTTTTTATTTTCGATGAGATCTGTGGTCAAGGAGTAAAGTTATTGTATTCGCCCAACTACTACCATATGCCGTAGCTTACTCGGACTGGTATGTGGCAACACTGGTGGGGGTTTCAAAGCAGCGAACCTTATAGACTCGAACACGGTCGTCGCCGACGCGGGTGTTGAGGTACTCGAGAAAGTAGCGGGCTAGATTTTCGGCGGATGGATTAAGCTCCTCATCAAACGGCGGCAGCTCGTTGATGTTGCGGTGATCGAGGTATTTAACGATCTCGTCAGCAGCGGTTTTTAGATCACCAAAATCGATAAGCAGGCCGATATTGTTCAGCTCCTCGCCACGAGCATAGATCTCGACCTTGTAATTATGGCCGTGCAGATTTTCACACTTTCCCTTATATCCGCGCAGTTGGTGCGCGGACGAGAAATTACGTTCAATCATTACTTCAAAAAAACTTGGCATTGTTGAAATTATATCTCACCGTCGTCGGATCGCGTAAATATCTCCGCGACGTCATTGAGATCACCGGTGATCCGCATACGCGGCAGCGAATTAAGGAAATCCCGTCCATACGATTTTGTTCGCAACCGCGGATCCATTATTGCGATGACGCCGCGGTCGGTGCGGCTGCGGATGAGGCGGCCGATGCCTTGTTTGAGCGAGATCACGGCTTGCGGGACGCTGTAATCAAAGAATGATTTTCCGCCGTTGTCGTCGATAAATTTGCTCCGTGCCTGTACAAGCGGGTCGGTCGGTACGGCAAAGGGCAGTTTGTCGATGATGACGCAGGACAACTGATCGCCGCGAACATCGACGCCTTGCCAAAAGCTCGATGTCGCAAAAAGCACCGCATTTGGCGTTGAGCGAAACTGCTCAAGCAATCCTGTTTTTGACATCGTTCCCTGCAAAAAACACGGATAGCCGATTCTCGACGACACAAGCTCAAACAACGCAGCCATCGACGAATTGCTCGTACACAAAACAAACGCGTGCCCCCGCGTGACCTGGATTATCTTGATGATCTCGGTCGCCGCCATTTGCGTAAACTCGGGCGTTCGCGGGTCGGGCATCGTTTTTGGCAGATAAAGTATTGCTTGTTTTTCGTGGTCGAATGACGACTCGGCCATAAACGTGTCCGTCTTGCTTTTATCGAGCCCG
>JBEBGA010000612.1:0-1245 GCA_040081695.1 Pyrinomonadaceae bacterium | reverse complement strand
CCCCTAGTTCGTCTTGTAATAGACTATTTGTTTGCTGGCTTGTTAGCAGCAGCCGGTGCGTTAGCAGCAGGCTTGACTGTGTCAGCAGCAGCAGCGTTAGCAACAGGCTTGCTGGTTGCGTTGCCAGCCGGAGCGGCGTTGGTTGCGTTAGCAGCCGGAGTTGCCGGAGCAACGGTTGCAACCGGAGCAGGCGTAGCAGCGTTAGCTGTGTTTGCCGGTTTGTTAGCAGCGTTGTTTGCCGGAGCAGCGTCGCCGCAAGCCATGCCGAGGGCGCTGAGACCAAGAACGGTTGAAAGTGCAATAACCTTTTTCATTTTATTTAAGACTCCTATCTTTCTCAAAGAATAAATTACCTGTCGCCAGGTGTCGGCTGATCGAACACAGCCGTTTTTGCCTTGAACTCTTTCTTTTTCAAGGCAAACGATAAGATAGAAATCTACGAGACTTTTGTCAACCTATTTTCGACAAAAATCGACTTTTTTTTCAACTTTTTTTCAGGGCGAATTTTGGTGTCAAAGTGACCGATCTATATCGCCGAAGTCTGACCAGCTAAAATAAAGTTCTTGACTTGGATTTGCGGCCAAATATATCCTAATAAAGACGGGCAATCCCGATTCTTCTGCCCATTCGATCACCACGTATTTCCTGCATTTTCTTCAAGGATGAAAGATAGAAAAGACACCGGCGATGACTCGCCGAAAACGCAGTTCACTGCACTCTATTCAGGGGTGACCGTCATCTTTTCAGTCGTCGCGCTCGTGGCGACGTATTTTCTCGCGAATTCGGAATACGACATCACGGTAAAAGCACGCGGGTTTTCGGTGATCGTCGCAGCGTTTCTGGTGTCGGCCGCTTCGCTTTATTTGTGGATCTCGCGAGGTGACAAAGACACGGACGGGGTCGATCTTGATACTCGGACAGATCGTCAACTACAGGCGCTTGATGATGCGAATACATATTTTGCCGGATCGCTGAGGCCGTCCGATTCGTTTCGTTTGGTTGCGAGCCGTGTTCGTGAGATCCTGCCGTATCGCACGGTCACGCTCCATTTGTATGACGAGATGCGAAGGGGATTTTGTGCGACCGAGTCGGACGGTCCGGACAGCGGCCATCGGTCGGGACGTTTTTTTGCATTGAATGACGGGCCAGTTTCGCGGTCTTATTTTAGTCAGAGCGTAGAGGTCGATCATGCGACGACGTCGGCCAGGCCAGTTGTCGCTGTGCCCTTGAGAAACGGGACGGACA
>JBEBGA010000234.1:0-5192 GCA_040081695.1 Pyrinomonadaceae bacterium | reverse complement strand
ACTCGGAGCCGATCACCGATGCATCATCGCAAAATAGTAAGGGCTTTGGCGCAGGTTGATATACGGCTGAGAGTTTTGAAAGCACGTTAAACTCTCGGCTCATGTCGTGCGCAGATTTGACCGTGTTGCCGAAAGGCGGGCGGCGGAGTACATATTCGGCGTCGCCGATGCGAACGAGATAGGTCAGATTGGAACTGCCGGCGGGGAACTGCTCGACTACGATGTCGCCGCTTGTAGATGGCATTTGCTGGCCCAAATACCTGCTCAGACGCTCGATATCTAATTCCTCTCCGGCACGGACCGGTTTCGTTTCCTGCATTTTGCGATTTCTGTGCTAATCTGTGGCTAAATTTACCCTATGAACTTCGATTATTCAGCAAAAACAATTGAACTGCAAAAACAGCTCGCCGCGTTTATGGACGAGCATATTTATCCGAATGAAGCGGCGTTCACTGCCGAGATAGATGCGGGTGACCGCTGGCAGCCGAGTGGTTTGATCGCAGAGCTGAAAGACAAGGCAAAGGCAGCCGGATTGTGGAATCTGTTTTTGCCGTCCGAATCGGGCCTGACCAATCTCGAGTACGCACCGCTCGCCGAGATGATGGGCCGCGTCGTCTGGGCAAGCGAAGTTTTTAACTGCTCGGCACCCGACACCGGGAATATGGAGGTGCTGCATCTTTATGGCACCGACGAGCAAAAGGAGCATTGGCTCAAGCCTTTGCTCAACGGCGAGATACGTTCGTGTTTTTCGATGACCGAGCCGGACGTTGCTTCGTCCGATGCGACAAATATTTGTTCGTCAATTGCCCGCGACGGCGACGATTATATTCTAAATGGCCGTAAATGGTGGTCGACCGGCGGCGGCGATGCTCGTTGTAAGCTGTCGATCCTTATGGGTAAGACTGACGCGAATGCCGAAAAGCATCTGCAGCAATCGATGATCCTTGTGCCGATGGACACGCCCGGCGTTAAGGTCGAGCGGATGCTAAATGTGATGGGCTATGACGATGCTCCGAACGGGCATGCCGAGATCACGTTTACGGATGTTCGTGTGGCGAAAGAAAATCTGCTGCTTGGCGAGGGACGCGGGTTTGAGATCGCTCAGGGTCGTCTCGGGCCCGGACGCGTTCATCATTGTATGCGTTTGATCGGCGTTGCAGAGCGGTCGCTTGAGATGATGTGCTCGCGTGCAACTACGCGCACAGCTTTTGGCAAACCCGTCGCCTCGCAAGGTGTCGTCCGCCAATGGATCGCCGAAGCTCGTCTTGCGATCGATCAGGCAAGATTGCTTGTGCTGAGGACTGCTTGGCTGATGGACACGCAAGGCAATAAAGCTGCCCGACGCGAGATCGCGATGATCAAAGCGGTCGCACCGCAGATGGCGTTAAACATCATCGACCGTGCGATACAGGTTCACGGCGGCGGCGGCCTTTCACAGGATTTTCCGCTTGCACAGTTTTGGATCTACGCCCGCTCGCTCCGCTTAGCTGATGGTCCTGATGAGGTTCATCTCGAATCAGTAGCAAAGATGGAGATTGGCCGCACATAGGTCTTATAGGACGTATGTGACCTACTGCTGAATAAAGAGTTTCCAGCAAACCAAGTCATTTTGACCGACCCTGCCCGTCAGCCTGAATCTTTTTCTTTCATAATGAGTTAAACAATGTAAAAAACTGTTGACAGACGTTGTGCATTCCTGTAAATTTAATAGAGTAATGACCTTACAGGTCTTACACCTTTCGCCACCAAGCGGCAAAGTTTTCTTGAATTTAGTTAGGTTCCGCTGATCACGCCTCGTGATCAACACATCCGAAAAATGCGGGTTTTAGGCACATCTTATTAGTTGACCTGTCGAATGAATAGTCCCAACTTTCCGATCTATTACTGAGTGGCAAAAACCTTCACAATTCAGAACACGCATCTTCGGATGGGAACTCAAGAAAACTTTTAGTCCAAAAAAAGATATTGCAGCCAATAGGAGCAAATAGAACATGTTCGGTAAAAAGAAAAGTGTAGCCGGTCTCGACATCGGATCGAGTTCGATCAAGATGGTTGAGCTTGAGGGCAAGCTTAATAATCTCAATCTGGTGAGCTTAGGCTTTGAAAATCTGCCGGGTGACACGATCATCGACGGCCAGATCATGGAGCTCAATGTTGTTTCGGACGTGATCCAAAGCGTCTGTACAAATCATCAGGTCAACGCGACCAACGTCGTTACCGGCGTGAGCGGACATTCGGTGATCCTAAAGAACATCGTTCTGCCCCTGATGAGCAAGGACGAGCTCGAAGAGTCGATCGACTGGCACGCCGAAGAACACATCCCATACGATCTCGCCGATGTCAGCCTCGATTATCAGGTGACCGCCGAGACCGAAGATTCGACCAACGTGTTGATCGCTGCTTGCAAACGCGAGCGCATCGACAATATCAAACAGGCCATCCAACTTGCCGGCAAAACACCGGTCGTTATCGATGTCGATACGTTTGCCCTGCAAAATTGCTACGAAGTGAACTACAACCCGGCCGAAGACGATGTGGTCACGCTGCTCAATATTGGAGCATCGACGATGAACGTCAATATCGTCAAAGGTACGCGTTCGCTCTTTACCCGCGACATCACTGTCGGTGGCAGCCAGTTTACAGATGTTTTGCAGCGAAGTCTGGGATTGAACTTTCAACAGGCCGAAGCCGTCAAACGCGGCGTTGCCGAAGCTGTCGAGGGCGTCGAAGAAAAATCTATCGAGCCGCTGATGAATAACGTCACCGAGATCGTCGCGATGGAGATCCAGAAAACATTTGATTTTTATCGTGCGACGACCGAGGACAATGAGACCGTTGTTCAAAAGATCCTCATCTCGGGCGGCGGATCAAAGCTTGCCGGACTTTCGCAGGAGCTCAGCACACGGCTCGAGTTGCCGGTCGAGGTCCTCGATCCGTTTCGCAACATAAATGTTGATACCAAAAAATTCGACCCCGATTATCTCAGCGAGATCGTGCCGGAAATGGCCGTAGCCGTCGGATTAGCCATCAGGGGAGTGTAATAAAAAAAGATGATCAAGATCAATCTACTCAATTCGGTAACAGAAAGACAGGGCGGTGCAGTCGTCGCCGTCGATCGCAAGATCTCGAGCGCTAAATCGCGGATGATCCTGATGTCGGTCGTCGTTTCGGTATTGCTCGCAGCGGTCATCGGATGGGATGTCATCAGTACCTCGATGGCAAAGACCGAGGCCGAACGCCAGCTCGATGAACAAAAACAGATCGCTGCCGAGCTTGAGACCGTCATGAACGAGCAGAAGGAACTAGAGGGCAAGATCGCGAATATCGACACACGTATCGAGTCGATCAAACGTTTGCGTTCGTCACAAGCCGGCCCGAGTGCGGTGCTTGATGCAATGCGCGAACGCATCGCGATGGTCCCGGGCCTTTATATCGAAAATATCGAACAGACGGGTGACAGCATTGTTCTAAAGGGAAACTCGCCGGATGAGGCACAGGTGACGCAGTTTGGCCGCAGCCTGGAATTCTCAAACGGCCTGTTTTCAAACCTGAGTATCGAGACGACACGGGCCGACGTAACAAATCCTAATGCTCCACAAAAGGTGGCAGCCGACGGCGAAGGTCCAAAGCTCTCGATCGTCAACTTTACTATCCGCTGTGCCTACACGCCGTCAAAAGCTCCGAACGCAGATAATGGTAACCCAACGACCGCGTCAGCACCCGTTGCCGGAGCTCCGGCTCAGCCTGTTCAGGTAGCAAAGAATTAATCAGAGCCACATAGAAGGAAAAGAAGATGTTAGAGAAAATCAAAAATCTACAATGGCACTATCACCTGGTGATGCTCGTCGCCGCGGCCGCACTCATATACGGGGCAGTCTGGTATATGTACACCAGCGAAATGCGAGCCGAGGTCACCGCTCTGAACGATCAGGTGTCGCAACTACAGGCAAAGAACGAGACGGCTCGCGTAGCAACCCAGCGTATCAATGAGTTTCGCGCTCTTTTTGCTAGTAAGTCAGCCGAGTACGAAGAGCTGAAAGTTTTGTTGCCCGAACAGCGTGAGATCACCAACGTGCTGCAGGGATTACAGGATACAGCCAACGGCAGCCGGCTGATCGTGATGCGGTTTAGTCCGCGTGACGACACTACGCAAGACTCGATAATGGCAAAGCCGGTCGAGGTCGAGGTTGACAGCAACTTTACCAACCTGCGTGCGTTCTTTGACGCGATGGCCAAATTGCCGCGTATCGTATCGATCACCGATTTCAAGCTCAATCAGCTTGATAAACAGTCCGACACAAAAACGCTCCACGCACAATTTGTATTGACGGCGTATTATGCCGCCCCGGCCGATGCTAATGCCAAGCCGGCAGTTCCGGGCCAGCCTGGTGCTCCCGGAGCCGCTCCGGCCCCGGGACAGCCTGCCGCTCCTGCACCCGCACCGGTCTCAAAATAACCCACCGATAAAAAGATTTACGAGAGAAAAGCCATGATCAACACATCGAAAATACTTCGAAATATCAGCGTAGGAGCCGCAGCCGCAGGCCTGCTCTTGTTATGCGGTTTGTTCGCGAACGTTAACGCCCAGCGTGATCCGTTTGCCAAGCCGAGCTACAAAAAAGAGAAAAAGCCGGTGACCGTTAGCACAAAGTCCGTCAAAACCGGACCGGCGGCTGGAATGAGCTATGCTCCGCCCGCGATCGAAGCGCGTATCGAATATTACAAACGCCTACGCGAAGTTGCGGTTGCTAACGGGGCAGCGATCCCCAAAGTCACTAGTGTGCTGACGCTCAACGAGATGACGGTGTCGGGTATATTCAAGACCCCGCGTGGCTATGCCGCGATGGTCGAGGCGACGCCGATCAAACTCTCATACACGATATATCCCGGCGAAAAATTCTTTGACGGACAGCTCGTTGCAGTAGAAGAAAACCGTCTCGTTTTCCGCAAGGTGACAAAGACCGGTGAAGGCAAGTTTGTCGCTTCGGTCGAAAACAAACCTTTGAAACAGTATTCGATGAAAGCTCAGGTCGAGGGCACGGCCCCGACACAGTCCGACCGTCCAGTCGAGGTTGCACAAAATCAGCCCACGGCCGGATCTGACACTGGAGCAAAGCCTGCATCAAACCCGTTTCTCTCGCCGCTAGACGAGATGAACAATGCCCCGGTCAAAACCGAGACCGACAAGCCAA
>JBEBGA010000611.1:0-1250 GCA_040081695.1 Pyrinomonadaceae bacterium | reverse complement strand
TCCCGGATATTCGCCGACGAACTGCGAAATGCGACCCCAAAAAACTCGATCGATTACAAAACAATGCTGCAGGAGCTGCTGCAATCTGAAAAGATGACGGCGCCAAGCTACAATGTCATTAAGACCGATGGCCCGCCGCATGATCGTACATTTTCGGTCGAGGCCACGTGGGCCACGGGCAAAGCACACGGGCACGGAAATTCCATAAAAGCTGCGGAAATGATGGCTGCAGAAGAAGCCCTCTCGATTCTGAAAAGTCAGAATGAAGCGAAACACGGTACTGCGAACTAGCGTAGTACTATCCGATAATCTATGAGTGAAGAAGTGAAACAAACGCCCGCGGAGCCAACGGTCACACCGATGAAAGGCCCGCCAAAATCGACGATCCGCGAGTATTTCGAGTCGTTTGTCGTGACACTGATCATGGCGATATTTGGCATGACCTTTATTTTGCAGGCGGTAACCGTTCCGACCGGCTCGATGCAGAATACGATCCTTGTCGGCGATTATTTGCTGGTGAATAAGTTCATCTTCACGCCCGGCGGACGCGATCTGCCTTTCCTGCCGCAACGTGAGATTGAGCGTGGGGACATCATTGTGTTCAAGTACCCGGGAAATAAACTCGATCCGGCTAGAGATCTTGAGCACGGTAGTTCGGCGATTCCATATCAGGTTAACTACGTAAAACGCGTTATCGGATTGCCAGGAGAGACAGTTGAATTCAAAAACAATCAAGTTTTCATCGACGGAAAGCTGTTGCCCGAGCATCGTGTAATGGGCGATGCCAGCGATAATATCTCAGCTTTGAATGTCACGGAGTTTGAAGAGCGGCGTGAAGGGGAAGATTACAACGTTTATTACAGGAAGAAGACCATGGACTTTGTTAAGGCCGGACGTAATCTTCCGATAGATGGCTATGAGTTCGGCGTTGCCGGAAAGCCTTCGAAGGTGCCTGAAAACCATTTCTTCGTAATGGGCGACAGTCGAGACAACAGCGAGGACGGTCGCGTATGGGGCTTCGTCCCGCGCGGGTTAATAATCGGGCGAGCTATGTTCGTATATTGGTCATGCGACCGCGGTGCGTCGAACGGCAGCATGGCCGGATGTATCACGCATCCGAGGCTGGATCGTATCGGGAAATTCGTCAAATAAGAATTGCCGTCAGCTTTAGCTGACGGATAGTCGCCCAAACTTTATCCTTCTGGGCTTTAGCCCAAACAACGTTGGGCTAAAGCCCAGAAGGATAAAGT
>JBEBGA010000610.1:0-1258 GCA_040081695.1 Pyrinomonadaceae bacterium | reverse complement strand
ATATTCTTCGGGCTGTGGCTGGAAGCTAGAATTAGCAAAGGTAAATCAAAGGCGGGAAGTTTGTCTGATTAAGTTATCAAAACATTCATCCTAGCCTCGCCGAACTTGATCTTCCAGAATTGCGTGTCCCTTTTTTCTTAAATCATCACGAATCTTCGCGCAAATGCTCTACCAGCAATTTGTCAATTCTTCTACCGTCCATATCCACGATTTCGAAACGCAGATTGTCCGATTCGAATTTATCGGCGGGTGCCGGAATGTTGCCCAAATGGTATAAAGCGAATCCGGCAATTGTTTGGAAATTCGAGCCTTGTCCGCCTTCAAGCTTTTGCAGGCCGAACAATTCTTTGAACTCACCTATCTCCAACGCTCCGTCCACGAGCCACGAACCGTCAGAGCGTTTGACGGCTCCCGGTTTCTCGTTCGGTCTGGAATCCGCTGCGACATCGCCGGCGATCGCTTCGAGGACGTCGTTGGTCGTCACCAAACCTTCGATAGCACCGTGTTCATCAATGATCATCGCTAAATGGGTGGGCGCACGTTTGAAGGCTTCGAGCGTTTGCAGGGCGGTGATGTTTTCGGGTAAGAACAAGGGCTGTTTCAGAAACGAGTCCAACCGCAACGAATCGTCCGACATTTTGCCACTGAGATAATCCTTTGCTTTGACGACACCCAAACAATCGTCAAGACGATGGTTGCATACCGGAAAGCGCGAATAGCCGCTTTCGGTAATCTTTCGGTGGATCTCCACATCCGAATCAGCAACGTCTAGCCAGACTACATCAACGCGCGGAGTCATCAACGCGGTCACTCTACGTTCGCCAAGACGAAATACGCTTTCCACGAGATCTTGTTCGATTTCGTCAAAGACCCCGGCAGCGATACCCTCGGCCAGGAGGCCTCTGATTTCTTCAGACGTTACCGACGACCCCGTGGTTTTTTTGACTCGCAGCAACCGTAATATGATTTCGGTTGAAAAAGTCAAAAGGTGATCGAAAGGTGCGGCGAGTCGGGACAGCAAATCCATTGGACGGGCGACGATTGCCGCAATTTTTTCGGGGTTGTTTAATGCAATCCGTTTCGGGACGAGTTCGCCAAAAACGAGCGACAGAAAAGTTATCGCAGCGACGATTATGCCGAGAGCGACTGCTTCGCTGGCGTCCGGGGAAATACCTGTATTTCGTAAGTGTGCAGCTAGTTGTCCGGAAATCGTTGCTCCACCGAAGGCTCCCGCGAGAATTCCGACGAGCGTAATGCC
>JBEBGA010000233.1:0-5235 GCA_040081695.1 Pyrinomonadaceae bacterium | reverse complement strand
GTCAAACTTGCTCCAAATTCAGTTGTCAGTTTTAGTGTTTCGAATACGGGCATGATTGGGGAGATAATAGCAGGAGAAATCACCACTTTTAGCGACTCGTTATCTATCAAAACTATTGACGGTAGCCTTATTTCACCTAAGTTTGGTGATACAGTTTCGCCAACGGGAGTCGTCAAGTCCGCTGGTGATGACGAAAGAGATTCAACCGGCAAATGTATTGACAAAGACGGTGACGGTAAACTTGAATGTGACGACGGATTAGGCGCTGGGTTTTATCTTCCCTTGTTTGTAGCTGCTGCTGTTGCGGTGGCTACCGTCTACATAGGAATGCGTGAGAGTGATAGCTCACCTGTTGTTAGCCCAAACCGCTAAGTCGTTCGAGATATCCGTTGGCGAAAGAACTTAGTTCAGCGGCTCCAGATTCGCCGATCTCTTAGTTGCCAAAACCTCAGAGGACGCAAAACGAAAAGTTTTGCGTCCTTTAGTTTTCTGACTCGAAATCGATCGGCTCGTTTTCGAGCTCTTTACGGATTTCCTCGGTCATTTTTGCGGATTCGAGCGCCAGCGGAAGTTCTTTGGAACTTGCTGAAAGTTTCTTGAGGGCAAGTTCGGAATCAGCCAAGTTACCGCCTCGGCTGGCTGCCGCCTCGATCATCTGCAATCGGGCTTCGGCCTCGGAAAGCATTACCTTGGCCTCATCGTTAATATTTGAGATCTTTTCTATATCGCCGGATATTTGCTCTCTAAATTCATCCGCCCTCGCGCTTTTTAGCTGCTTTAAGGAATTCTGACGCCTTTTTGCTAACGATAGTTCCCTTTTCGACGACCTAACTATCCGAGTCGCCGTAAGCCGAGATGCAAGTGTTTCCTTGTATGCATCTGCAAGCAGCAGATCGCGGGCCTCGACGGCCTTTAACGCCCGCTTTTCACTCGATTTAAGTTCGTGCATAAACCAGCCGATGTGCTCTGCTCTGATACCGTGGGCGGCGATCTTTTCACGCATTTCCCTGGTCCATTTGGTTCGCTTGTGAATAAGCAGCCCCATCGTGAAGATTCCAGCTAAAAAGCCGATACATGTCAACACAACGCCTAGAAAAAACACGATAACGGCAGTAGGCGGGGCGAAAGGAGCAAGCAGCATCAACAGCAGCGTTATGATGGCGGGCGTAGCGGTCAATGCTATTGGCGCCGCAATAGCTCCGGCTAGGAGCTTTCGTCCGCGTGTGATATCGCTTTTGGTTATCTCGTACATAGCGATCAGATGTTAAGAGTCTAGCGCAATGCAGCGTGTTTCGCCGCCGAAAAGTGTAGGAGATAGAAGCGAAATATATTATTATTCATTTGTTCGAGCCAAAGAATATGAATCGACGCATTTCAACTTTATCGCTGTTGTTCCTAGTGCTATTTGGGCTGTTTGTTCCGCAGGCTAAGGCTCAACCCGGTGAACCTCAACAACGCGTTCGAACCGTGACGATCCCGATCTCGATTTTTACAAAGCAAGAGTTGAAAGAAGGCCAACTAGAGGAATTTGTTCAGGCTGACCGTTTGATCGTTCGCGAAAATAACGATGAGCAGCAGATACTCTCGATCAAGAGTGTTGGCGACTCGCCATTGTCGATCGCATTTCTTATCCAAGAGGATCTGACATCTAATTTTAATCTGCAGCTCAAAGACATCCAGCAGTTCATTCGCGGTCTGCCAAAAGGTACCCGGGTCATGGTCGCTTATTTACGCGGCGGATCGGCCGAACTCCGGCAAAAATTTACAGATGATCTCGATAAAGCCGCAAATTCGCTGCGCATTGTTTCAAGTAGCCAGTTTGCGGCACCGCGAAGCCCTTATGATGGCATTAGTGACACATTAAATCGGTTTGATGCTATGCCTGCGGGGCGGAGGGCCGTTCTACTGTTTTCGGACGGCTTAGACACAACAAATGGGTTAAATCTAGCCTCGATAATGCAGAGCCTAGATCTGGATCAAGCAATTCTAAGAGCGCAGAGAAAAAGCGTCGCTATATATTCTTTCTACCACCCAACTGCCCTGACCGAAAGCTCTAATTCGATCCTTGCTCTCGGTGCCCAAGGCGCACTCGAAAAACTCTCAGACGAAACCGGCGGGCGCTCATTCTTTCACGGTTTGAGTGCTCCGATCAGCTTTACACCTTTCTTTAAAGATATGTTTATGTCGCTAAACAGGCAGTTTGCTCTCACTTATCTGTCAACACATATGCAGAAGAATTACTATAAGGTCAAGGTATCGAGCACTAATCCGGAGATCAAGATCGAGCACCCGCGGGGCTATTATTACCGTTGAGGCGGAACAATTGTTTTTGTTTGGCATACCTGACAAACAAAAACATCCTCTTTAATAAGCAATCCGATCCAAAATAGAGGGAAGAAAAATACTAAGAGACAGGCAAAGGTCACCCAACCTGCGGTCGAGATCTTTCGCTCAAACCTAGGCATATATCGACTGCCGCAATTTGGACACATGAAGTTATTTGATATTGGCTGAGCCTGCTGATATGTGAGAGGGGCGGCTTGATAGTTTGGTTGCGGTGGGGCGAACTGAGCGTTTTGCGGCCGTGACGGATTTATCGCTGCCGTCTTTCTTGCCTCATTCTGCGTGTGAAACTCATCTGTTTTCCACGAATACGGACGCGGAGCAGAGTGGTCGAATGGATTGTTCATTACCGGTTTTTGGAAATTGAACTTAGTCCCGCAAAATCTACAAAAGATCGCCTCGGGGGTATTTTGTTTTCCGCAGTTCTGGCAAGAATTCATATCGACGCGTAAGCACCAAGCACTCTTTAACGAATGATAGCAAAGAAATGTTCGTTTATCGATAGCTTTGCACAAATCACTCTGCAACGCTTTTGATTGCCCTATCGTCTAAAAATCGGGTAATCTATTGACGAAGCCTCTCTCCATCTCCGGCCAAAACTTATGAAATTTTTACTGGTATTTACACTGATCGTGATGTTTTGCTCAACAGTTACCGTTGTTGGTCAATCAGACGCCGATTTGCGTGCGGTCACCGAAAAGGACAAGATGAGCCGTGATGCCTCCGGAAAGCTGATGACGTTACCTGCCAGCGAACATGTCTCACGCGGTTTCACGTATATGGAAAATCGGCATTTTCCCGAGGCCCGTGAGCATTTTGAAAAGATATTAGATGTCTATCCAACCGATGCGCTTATCCAGAGAGCACTTTTCGGGATGGGGCGTTCGTTGATGTGGGAACGACAATACACAAAGGCTATTCCCTATTTTGACCGCGTAGCTCGCGAATTCCCTGCATCCAAGGACGGACGCGAGGGGCTTTATTTCGAAGCTTCGTGCGAACTCCGTGTTGGGCAAAATGCCGAGGCCGCGAGGCACTGGCAGCAGTACACGGTGATGTATCCGCAAGGCGAGCGAATCGATGGTTCTTACGTCAATTCGATCGATGCCCTTCGCGAGGCCGGGAAAGACGCTGAGGCGGTCGCTTGGGTTGAAAAGGTTCGCGAGCGGTTTCGCGGGCAGCCGACCGAGACAAATGCTCTACTGGCACGCTTGCGGATGGAGATCAACCGCGGAAAATGGTCAGATGCCGAAGCAACCGCCGCGTTGATGCAGGCGCAAGCCAAGTTTGCCGGCTCGATGACAAGTCTTGATGAGGTCAAATACCTGCGTGCTCTCGCTCTCGACAAGCAAAAGAAAAAGGCCGAAGCGATCGCTATGTATTCATCGATCTCCGACACGGGAACGTCCTATTACGGCGGCCTAGCCTCGGACAAGCTCGTGTCGCTCACGAGCGGGGTGAAGCGGACGGCATCAACGACGCGTCGTACAGACGATTACCCGGCAGCGTTTCGTGACGATGTGTTACGTGAATCTAAAAAACGTAAGCTCGACGCGCGATTCATCTTGTCGATCATGAAGGTTGAGAGCTCGTTCCGCCCGGGCGTCAAATCTCCCTCAGCCGCACGTGGATTACTGCAGCTTGTTTTTGACACCGCAGTAAAGTACAACAAAAAGGCAGGCTACCCGAATCTACAGCCCGACGACCTCTACACGCCAAGCATCAATATCGCTCTCGGCTGTGAATATATAGCTGATCTCAAAACACAGTTTGGCGGGCTTAATGAAGCTATCGCGGCCAGCTACAACGGCGGCGAAGACAACGCTGCCCGTTGGCTCAGCCACGCAAACCCCAAGGACCCTGGCATCTTTGCCTCCGAGGTCGGTTTCGCCGAGACAAAAAATTACGTATTCAAGGTCATGACCTACTACCGCGTGTACCGCGATCTATATGATGAGAATCTCGTGCGGAGATAGTCGCAGCTATTTTGTCTTTCGCGGCAACTGAAAAACAAAGGTTGTTTCACCTATCGTTAACGAATAGAGAACGAAATCGGCTTTTTTTACTCTCCGGAAATATACCAGCCCGGCAACCGAAGCTCCCGCTTGCACTGACTTTGCCGTGAGTGCGGCGCTTCGGATCCGCCGTTGCTCATTTGTTATTAGCTCTGATCGGGCTAAGCCACGCCGCTCCGATGCCGCTTGGGCTTCTTTGTCGGGAACGATCATATCGACGCGTTGGGTGGTTCCATCCGGGCGGCGTACAGTTTTGGTTTCAGACGTCTTTACGCCCTCGGCGTTTACAGCATCCAGCGAATTTTCCAACTTATTGGCGTAGATCATTCGCCTGATGATGTTGCGGCTGGGTATCGAGGTTTCTGCGACCAAAGGTTTCCCACCGGAATAAAAATCGGTTTTCGCTTTAAAATGAGCGGCTCCCCAAACGTCCGAGTCAAAAGCGATCACCTCAGAATTTGAGTTTGTAACGCGAGCGGCGACGATCGAATATTCGTCATCATCAAGGAAAGCTACCGCGAGGCTGATGCCGCGATGGCTGATCGTGGATACGGGGCCCCGTTCGGTCATCGTCGAAGAACACATGACCGTTTCTACATCAGGAATTTCACTACTTTTTTGCCCGCAAGCCTTATCACCACTCCAAAATATGTAATTTTGTCTTGACTGAGCCGCTGCCGCGACCGCAGCCATCGAGAACACCAGTACCGAGACTATGATCCTCATTGTCGCTTACAGACCTCCTCGCAGTTAGCCTAAAATTACTATCTTGATACTAAGTATTTACTCTCTAATGCAGAGCTTGTCAACGCCTTATAATTCCCAGTCGCCCTGTCCTTCGCGTTCAACGTGATAGCCGGCCGCTTCGAGGTGGTTC
>JBEBGA010000609.1:0-1266 GCA_040081695.1 Pyrinomonadaceae bacterium | reverse complement strand
GGTCGAGATCATCCTCAACATGCGCGAAAAGATGGATGCAATGCAGCGTGAGTTCGAGCGATTTTTCGAGTACCTAAAAAACCACGCCGGCGAATTTTCGCAACAAGTTCAGACCTTTAACCAGACGGATGCCCTTATCCCGATCTCGCGCTATCGCCGCGTTCAATACACAGAAGTCGTCACCGACGACGAATAGCTTCTATTGCAGGAGTTTCCTTGAGACTTTGCCGGAAATCTCGCCGGGCAGATAATATTTTCCCGCAAGTCTGAAGTAGGCTACGACGCTAAGCCAAACATGCAACGGCGGCGTTTTTTCCTTTACAATCTCATGCTCACGAGGCAAAATAAGCCAATTCTCTTAGTCAAGCAATAATATTCTTCTTCTTCAGGAGTACGTTCATGAACAACCGCATTGGAAGGCTCTCGCTTGCAATCATTTCGATTTTTCTGTTTGCCTTCGCCGTATCCCCTCAAGATCTTGACGACGTAACGCTGACCGGGCGTGTGACCGACTCGAATGGCCTCGCCATTGTCGGTGCGACCGTCAAAGCGACTTTGGTCGATACCGGAGCCGACCGCACGGTCGTCACCAATGACGACGGCCGATTTCGTCTGATCGAACTAAAGCCTGGCCTGTATAAGGTGGCGGTCTCGCAAAGCGGTTTCGGAACAAAGGAACGCTCCGACCTGCAAACGGTTTCCGGACAGAACCTGCAGATCGATTTTCAGCTTGCACCGGCCGACATCAAGGCCGACACTACCGTAACCGTTTCGGATGACGACGCTCCGCCGGTCGACGTGACGCGAACGGTTGTGGGCGGCACCATATCGGAACGCGAGATCGAAGAGATTCCTAATAATTCCCGGAATCCTCTCGATCTGGTGTTGACGCTGGGCGGAACTTCCGAGGAAGCTCTTTCGACGAAAGATTTGGCGGATGACCGCGGCGGCAATCCGCGAAGCACACCCCTTGAACAGGGAAATTTCTCCATTTCCGGTGGAGCTGCATATTCGAACAACATTACCATCGACGGCCTCGACAATAACGACGACCGCAGTGCCCGCGACCGGTTCCAGCCTTCGCTGGAGTCGGTGGCGGAGGTTCAGGTGATCCGGAACCAGTTTTCGGCCGAGTACGGCCGGGCTTCCGGCGGACGCGTAAATCTTCGTACGCGGAGCGGCACAAACAAATACCGTGGACGAGCGTTCATGTTCTTTCGTGATGACAATCTGAATGCGAATACCTGGTACAACAATGCCAATAAC
>JBEBGA010000608.1:0-1266 GCA_040081695.1 Pyrinomonadaceae bacterium | reverse complement strand
CGACGGCCGTGCTTATGGGGGCGACGTTGCTGTCGCTGCTCGCCTCGAGGGTATTGCTGGGGCATGTAGCAGCCATGCCCATTGTGACGGCGGTCCTCGTCTGCGTCTTTGGTGGACTGACCGTTTGGCTGCAAGATCCGCAGTTCATAAAGATGAAGCCGACGATCCTTTATCTGCTCTTTTCAGCCGTGCTGCTCGGCGGCTTGCTGGCAGGCAAGATCCTACTCAAGAAGGTTTTTGGAGAAGCGTTTCAGATTACCGATGAGGGCTGGAAGCAGCTGACGGTCCGTTGGGCGGTCTTCTTCGTATTCCTAGCAATAACCAACGAGATCGTCTGGCGGACATTCTCGGAACAAACTTGGGTCAATTTCAAAGTCTTTGGATTTCTGCCACTTACATTGGTTTTTGCCATCGCTCAGATGCGTTTGATCAAGCGCAATGAAATTGGGCACAAGTCATAGCTGGCCGCAAAAAATTGCGACTAATCAAATGAGAACAACTGCCTTGATGTGGCTGCGGATTGTCCGGACTCGCACGATAATAGTTGAGAACTCTTCTAAGATTTTAGGAAATACTTATGGATGTTAGTTTTTTCTAGTGGACGCCTGCCTTAATCTGGTATTTTCTCCAAAATGTTGTGTAACCTTATCGAATGTGGCACAAGCCGAGCATTAGATGGGTTGGACTTTAGTATAATGGGGTCTACGAAAAAGCGAGCGAGAACCATAAAAACATGGCACGCGAATCATCGAGCAAGGACTTAGTTCAGGGGCGTCTGGATCGCTCACCGATCCATTTGTTGCACCGCGCTGGTCAATGCGCCGGAGAGATTTTCCAAGCCGAAATGGGCGGAGGCGATCTCACGCCCCGGCAATATGCGGTCCTCGTCACGGTTTCGCAAAACGAGGGGCTCAGCCAGACCGATCTCGTCGATAAGACGGGAGTTGATCGCTCGACGCTGGCCGACATCGTGCGCCGCATGCTCAAGAAGGGCCTGCTGCAGCGCCGCCGCACACGGGAAGACGCCCGCGCTTATGCGGTCAAGCTTACCGAGGAAGGCTGGCGCGCGCTCAAGACGGCCGAACCCGTTGCCCGCCGTGTCGACGATAGAGTATTGTCGGTATTGCAAGGTCAGCAGCGCGACCGGTTCGTTCAGGACCTCAACACCATCGTGCAGGCGTTGAGCAAAATCCAGGAACCAGACCGCCTCAAGAAGGGCTGAGCCGTCGAACACGCCGGCCGTTATTAAGTCAAAAAGCCCTTCAG
>JBEBGA010000232.1:0-5256 GCA_040081695.1 Pyrinomonadaceae bacterium | reverse complement strand
GTGCAGGCGCTGTTCGACGCGCTGCGCGCCGAGGGCATCACGACTTACGTTTACACGCCCTATTTAGAGGCCATCGAGCAAAAAATAAAATTCCCGGGCTGTTTAAGGCCTGGCTGAAAACCCATCCGACGCCGATTACGAAAATCAAAAAGGCGCTGATGAGCAGATAGGTTTTGCGGATAAACGCCGCTCTCTCAGCCGGTGCGGCAAGTGCCGCAGAATCGCCATAACTGGTTGTAAAGTCTTCCATAAATACTCCTGTCTATTAGATACGATCAGCGTGTCGATGTTTGCATGAAAACTAACCGTCGCTTGAGGCCGCGCGGCTGCCTTTCATCATTCCATCAACGCTCAGCATACCCGAACCTTGAGCGGCGATAAGCAGGAACGCAAAACAATACAGGACTGCGGTTTCGCCGCCGTTCTGAATCGGCAATGCACCACGTGATTGATGTGCCATGAAATAGGCAACTGCCATCGTGCCGCTTGATAGAAACGCGGCAATGCTGGAAAAGAACCCGATCATTATCAGGAATCCGCCGACGAGCTCGATGATCGCGGCGACTAAAATTAGGCCAGCCAATTCACCGCCGGCACGCTCTGATGGCGGCCAGCCAAACATTTTCTGCGTGCCGTGAAGCATGAACAGAAAGCCAAAAACAATGCGGAATATTGCGTAAATATAACCTGAGTATCTGCCGAGAAAGCTATCCATTTTCGAAGTGCTCCTTATTTTCCAATTTCGAACAGTATAGCGCATCGGCGCTATTTGCAAATAAAACGGGCGGCCCAAATGCGGACGCCCGTTGATAATTGTAATTGAGTTTAATTTAGCCTGCGGCTTTGACAGCTTCGGCCGGTTCGACACGAGGAGCGGCCAATCCAAGCTCGGGCGAACGCCACAGGTTTGAAACGAGCAACTCACGAATAAAGGTCATCTCTTTTGGCAGACGGTCGTAGAGTTGGAAGAAAAGCTCGTCGTGCATAGCGATCTCTTTGAGCCACATGTCGCGGTCGATATTCATCACTTTGTTGAACTGCTCTTCGGTAAAATCAAGCCCGCGCCAGTCCATATCCTGATAACGGGGCATCCAGCCGAGCGGCGTTTCTGTGCCTTTTGAAATGCCGCGCGAACGTTCGACCACCCATTTTAGGACACGCATATTTTCGCCGTACCCTGGCCATGCAAAATTGCCGTCCTCGTCCTTGAGGAACCAGTTGACCGAGAAGATACGCGGTGGTTCCGGGATCTGGCGGCCAAAGTTTAGCCAGTGCGAGAAATAATCGCCCATGTGATAACCGGCAAAGGGCAGCATCGCAAAAGGATCGCGGCGGACTTCGCCGATATTGCCAAATGCGGCGGCGGTCATTTCAGACCCCATCGTTGCGGCCATGTAAACGCCAAACGCCCAGTTAAACGATTGCTGTACGAGCGGCACGACCGAGTTGCGGCGGCCGCCAAAGATGAACGCCGAGATCGGTACACCCTTAGGATCGTTGAAATTTTCGTCCGCAACAGGACACTGCGTTATCGGTGCTGTAAAACGCGAGTTTGGATGAGCGGCCTTGACGTCCGATGCAGGCGTCCAGTCGTTGCCTTGCCAGTCGATAGCGTGTGCCGGAGCGTCGCCGTCCATGCCTTCCCACCAGACATCGCCGTCGTCGGTCAGAGCGACGTTGGTGAAGATGGTGTTCTCTTTGATCGACTCCATCGCGTTCGGGTTGGTTTTGTAATTAGTGCCCGGAGCAACGCCAAAGAATCCGTTCTCAGGATTGATCGCACGGAGTTTGCCGGTCTCGTCCGGCTTGATCCACGCAATGTCGTCGCCGACTGTCGTAATTTTCCAGCCCTCTTCATGAAATGCCTTGGGTGGAATGAGCATGGCAAAATTGGTCTTGCCGCATGCCGAAGGGAACGCCGCGCAGACGTAATCTTTTTTGCCATCAGGCGATTCGACGCCAACGATCAGCATGTGCTCCGCGAGCCAGCCTTGAGCACGTCCGAGCGTCGAAGCGATACGCAGAGCGAGGCATTTCTTACCTAATAGTGCGTTGCCGCCGTAGCCCGAACCAAACGACACGATCGAATTTTCTTCGGGGAAATGGACAATGTACTTGTCCTTAGGATCAGGCGAACACGGCCACGCGACGTCGGCTTGGCCTTCTGCGAGCGGCATTCCAACGGTGTGCAGACACTTGGTAAATTCACCGCCCTCTGCATTTTGCAGAGCGTCGAGCGAGCCGGTGCCCATACGCGTCATGATACGCATATTGACCGCGGCGTAGGCAGAATCAGTGATCTGCACGCCAAACTGCGAGATCGGCGAGCCAAGCGGTCCCATGCAAAACGGCACGATATACATCGTGCGGCCACGCATCACGCCGTCAAACTTTTTCTTGAGGATGCCCTTCATCTCGATCGGGTTCATCCAGTTGTTGGTCGGCCCGGCATCGCCCTTGGCACGCGAACAGATGTACGTACGGTCCTCAACACGGGCGACATCCGACGGATGCGAACGAGCCAAAAAGCTATTTGGCCGCTTGTCGGCGTTTAGTTTAATAAAGGTACCCGCGTCAACCATTTCCTGGCACATGCGGTCGTATTCCTCTTGCGAGCCGTCGCACCAATAGACGCTATCAGGCTTGCACAGCGTAACAGCCTCGGTGACAAAGCGTATCAGCTCTTCGTTAGTGATGTTCGACGGTATCGTTAGATCGGTCATATTAAAAGATTCTCCTATGGGAATTCTAATTAATTGAATTCTTAAATGGAAAAAACGAGTAATAAGACTCGTTTTCAGCAGTTATTCGATTAGCTTATCACAACATAACGAAAGCGGTGAACAGTGAGATCACCAGTCGGAAATCTAGTCCTCGCTGAAAACGATCACGAAGTCCGTATTGCTGGACGGTAAAGTTTCTGATGTCCGGGTGGTCGAATCTCTATTTTTTGATAGCCCGGATCAACAAGATCGCGATCACCGCAATGATAGGGCCGCCGATCATGGCGACGATAAAGTCAGGGCCGACGCCGACGACGGGCCGGCTGGCAGTACCCAAAAAGACGCCGCCGACTAGGCTTGCGATGCCGCCAATGATGACGCTGAGGAGGACGCCGAGGCCGTTGCCGCGGCTGTTCATTAGCGAGTTCATCATCACGCCGACGATAATTCCGAATCCGAATAATAGGAACCAAGGAAGCATGATCTCTCTCCGTTGCGACTAAAACGTCTTAAGTTTTTGTTGGACCGGATGATGATAGGCCGATTTCCGGCTGAGGGCAAGGCGGTAAGTAATTTAGAATTGATGGGTTCGCAATATTGCAGATCAGTCCTCGCTCAAGACGATCACGAAGTCTTTGTCTTTGAACGTCACTTTTTCCGACTTATTCGGGTTTAGGTGGACGCCGTAGTGTTTGTCGGGGTCGGTGGTCTCGGTGGCGATGCGGTAGCCGATGGCAGATTCGCTGAGGGCGGCTGCGGATGCGGCGACGGTGTAGAAATCGACCTCGGTGCCGGTGCGGACGTATCGGTTCGCGGGTTTGAGATAGACCTCGGAGCCGTCGGCCTGGAAGAGGACGTCGTACACTTTTTTGAGCTCACGGTTTTCGCTGAGTTGGCTAAGCATCAGGCTGATCAAATTATCGCTGACGACAAAATCATCGGCTTTGGCGACAACGCCGAGTTCGCGGTTTCGCATGTCGAGCATCTCGGTGACGATCGAGTAATCGACGCCTTCGTCCTCGCTGATACTGCGTAGATGAAGCAGAGTGATGAGCGTGCGGGCGTCGCTTTCCTGAATGTCGATATTGCGATCGGACAGGACGATGATGTGATCGAAACCCTTGGTATTGAGGTCAAGGAGCGTTTTCTTATCGGCCGGGTCGCCCTCACAAAACGCGATCCGCTGATTCTTGACTTGGGCTTGCAGCTTGTTAACCTCGGCATCGACCTCGGGGTCGTTCGAGATAACTAATACCATCGACTCTGCCTCTACATAATTATCGACCTCCGTAACGATGCGTGGTGCGATCTCGTTCCAGCCGATGATGAGCGTGTGTTCCTGGACGGGGCCGCCTTCTTCGCCGTGATGGAAAAGGGAAGTGTCGATACTGCTCACGCCACGGCCGTTGGCGATAACGGTGTCATCGTCTTCGGAGATCGCGATGACGGATTCGCCATTATTGAATACACGGTCCATCGGAGGATTGATCAGAGCCTCGCCGGAGGGCGTGAAAACACCGATGACAGACGATGTCTCATATGCAAAGAGCGAATCCTCATAGGTCTTGCCGACGAGTGAATCCGGTATCTCGCTGAAATAGATCTCGTCGCCGGCGAATTCGAGCAGGTCGGCATAGACGACGCTCAAACCCGATTGGCGGCAGGTCTGGGCCATCACGCGGGAGATGAGGTCCTCGCTTAGCACGTAAACGGCTTCGCCGTTGCCGACTAGCTCTGCGGCGTCGAGGTTGCGCTCGTCGCGGATCTCGGCAACGATGTGATATTCATCCGACTTGCGGCGGCGGCCGTTCGTGATTCCGAGCACGGTCTTGATGACGTATGTGTCAGGATTTTCGGTCTCGGGTGATAACACGATGATCGAGCGAGCCTCGTTGATATTCACCATTTCAGCGGCGGACGACTCGAGGGTGGAGCCGCTACGGACGACGATCTTTGTGTTGCGTGTGTTTGAAATTCGAGACTTTATCTCGTCTTCAGCTTCGACCTTGTCCTTGTCCGATAGAATGACGATGCACGGGCGTTTTTGGTTGGCATTGGCCTCGACGAGCTCGGTAATGATAGTGAAGATCTTTTCGGACCAGCCGAGGATGAGCGTGTGGTTGCTATCGAGCACGCGAGATCGGCCGCGTTTCAATTCTTCGATCTTTTGGTCGATGCCCGACGCGATCGAACCAATGAGTACCGATATAAGGAAAATTCCGATCAGCGTCGCCGTGAACCGTACGATTCGATAATCCCAGCCTTCGTCACCGCCCATCGTTCCGGGATCGAGCGTTGCCAGTAGGCTTTTCCAGGTGCCTTCGAGAAAACTGAGCGGTTCTGCACCGGGCTCGGTCGTCCCGGTGATCCCAAGCAAAACAATTATCCCGCCAAGCACGACAACCGACACTATTGACACGATCGCTAGCCACCTGATGACCGCGATCGGTCCTCCGGACATAGTGTTCTCGAAGTGATATCGAAATTTTTCTCGGAGCGTGTATTTGGGCATAGGATTTTTGGAAGTTTAACG
>JBEBGA010000607.1:0-1268 GCA_040081695.1 Pyrinomonadaceae bacterium | reverse complement strand
CGGTATTTCTTGTCGTCGTGGTAGCGTTGATGGTCAAAATCTTTGTCGACTTGCTGAAAACCTTCTAGTAATTCGATGTTTCACGTGAAACATGGCCTCCGGTGGTTTCACGTGAAACCATTAAGGACTATTAGAAAGTTCCGGTATCATTCGCCCTCCCCGGACTTCAGCAATGCGAAACTCAAATTCCTTCGATGTCATCGTAGTGGGCGGCGGTCATGCCGGCACGGAAGCTGCACTTGCGGCGGCACGAACGGGATGTCGCACGTTGCTGCTGACCCACAACGTCGAAACGCTGGGACAAATGTCCTGCAATCCCTCTATCGGAGGGATTGGAAAAGGACATCTGGTCAAGGAAATAGATGCGCTCGGTGGGGTCATGGCGGCCGCCACCGACGACGCCGGAATCCAATTTCGCATCCTCAATTCCAGTAAAGGCCCGGCAGTGCGCGCAACTCGCGCCCAAGCTGATCGCTCTCTCTATCGGCAGGCTATCCGTCGACGTCTCGAGAACCATGAAAATCTGACTATTTTTCAACAAGCTGTAGACGATTTAATGGTTGAAAATAGCCGCGTTGTCGGGGTCGCGACCGAGCTTGGGATACGCTTTCTTGCACCGACCGTGGTCCTGACTACGGGAACATTCCTGTCTGGCTTGGTCCATGTGGGCCTCAAGAACTATCAGGCGGGACGCGCTGGCGATCCCCCGTCGATCCGTCTGGCGCATCGGTTACGTGAGCTGGAGCTTCCGGTAGGCCGCCTGAAGACGGGTACGCCACCCCGTATCGATGGCCGCACGATCGACTATTCGGCTATGACCGAACAGCCGGGCGACGATCCCGTGCCGGTGTTTTCGTTTTTGGGTTCGGCTGCGCAACATCCCAACCAACTGCCATGCTGGATAACGCATACCAATGAGAGGACGCACGAGATCATTCGTGGCGGCCTGGACAGATCCCCGATGTTCACGGGGGTCATAGAGGGGATTGGCCCACGCTATTGCCCTTCGATCGAGGACAAGATCACCCGTTTCGCGGATAAGACGTCGCACCAGATTTTCCTCGAGCCGGAAGGATTGACGACTCATGAAGTCTATCCAAACGGTATTTCGACGAGTCTGCCGTTCGACGTCCAAGTCGAGTTGGTCCATTCGATCAAAGGGTTGGAATACGCACATTTGACGCGGCCTGGATATGCAATCGAATACGACTATTTCGATCCGCGGGGCCTGAAGTCCTCGCTCGAGACCAAACCGATCGGCGGATTGT
>JBEBGA010000606.1:0-1270 GCA_040081695.1 Pyrinomonadaceae bacterium | reverse complement strand
CTTCTGTAATGGCCCGCGGCGGCAATCATCGATGGGCGGGGATACTCCGCGATAGGGAACTGCCGCAACTTTGACCCTTCAACTCGATTAAAGGGCGCGGTTCTTTCCAGGTGGTCGCCAGCGTGTTGACCTTCTAAAAAATGAGCAATAACCGCCAGATCGAACCGAAGATCCCGCTCCACGCTCAATATGCTATTTAATTCACTGATAGATTGTGCATGCCTGTGACCGATTTCAATCGAGCACCTTCTCAAATTCAAGTAATCGCTTTCGGCCCATTGATTGCGCCAAGCCATTAGGATATTCACGGCGGTCGTTACTGCCACCCCCGTTGTAATTATCTTTACATTAATAACGAAGGGGGCTTTTTGGTCAGCAGCTAACTTGAGGTAATCCTTAAGCCACCGATCAACCCCAGAAAGCAGCGTCTCAATTTCGAGTACGTTGACAAACAGAAGGTTGAGTTGATCGCCAGCATGCTGATGTAGTGCTTGATAGTCCCGGATTAGTCGCATGTACATGCGCGACGCGGCCGTCGGCCGGAGCAGTTCGCCTAGTTCATCTTCATCAAATCCCCTCTCTCGCATTAAGCTCTGCGATGCAACAGACAGCTGATCATCGTCCGGTGCCCCAAGAAGATGCGTAAGGCCAAAAGAGCGCGTCCTTGTCGTCAACGACTTGTTCGCATCGCATACCAAACCCACAATCGGACGTCGCAGCTCCACTAAACCTACCAAACGATCCCACCGGCTCTGTGCCGTTATTTGCCCATCCTTGAATAATTCCTGCACTACTTCAGGAAATCCGTCACGTAAAAAAACAGCTCTTGCCAGAGAGAGCTCCAATACGAACGGTGAAATGGGCAATATTACGGCCGCCCCGATAAATTCTGCCGATAAGCTGTCATTGCCGCGCAGCGCCAAGAACGTTCTATATAGCCTCGGCAATAACTGCTCAGCTCCCAGCCTCTGTTGCCCGATAATGGCATCTACGAGAGACCCATACTCCGTAATGACTTTATGGACTTCGCTATTTGCAGAATAAAATCCCTCTAATATGAAGCGTTCGAGAACATCCTTATAGCGCGAAGTCAAATCGGAACACTGCGCTACGATGTCGGAATCTATATATCTAAGAGGCAATCCTTCGAGGGCATTTGTCGCTGAAAATTGCGTAATTCCAAGTTGCAATAGACGATTTGCATCCTCCTCGTCGGTAGCATAGAAAATTTCGTCAAACCCGCCGATTCGAAATGCAGGCAATCGTGGGA
>JBEBGA010000605.1:0-1273 GCA_040081695.1 Pyrinomonadaceae bacterium | reverse complement strand
GTGATTACTCTTGCCGAACGCGAAAAGATCATGGGCGTCGAGTATTACGTCGTCGAGTTGACCGACAAGGCGGGGCGCAAGACCCGCTTTTACATCTCTGTCAAATCTTTCCGCGTGATGATGCTCACATACGAAGAGGCCGGCGTAAAATACCGCCGCAAATTTTACGACTACAATTATGCCCAAGGGACGCTCGTCCCGTATCGTACGGTTTTGTGGGCAAAAGACAAGATCACCGAGGAAACCGAGGTCGGCACCGTAAGCTATGGCCAAAAGGTCGACGAAGGGCTCTTTTCTTCTACGCCATAAATTTTTTGCAACTTTAGAAAGGTTGGTTTGTGCAACGGTTTGCGATCGCAAATATTTTGCATAGGAGACCAAATGAATCAACCTCAACTTGGACGCACGTCCATATTCGCCATCACCGTGATGCTGATATTTTCGGCATCGATCCTTGCGCAAGGTTCACAACAACAACCGCAGGTCGAGCCGAGCTACAACATTTCACTACAACTCATCATCGGTTCTAACGACGCACAGATGCGCGGCGATCTGCCGTCGGAGCTTAATAACGTCTCGCGTCAGCTAAAATCGAGCTTTACGTTTAGCAACTACCGCCTGGCAAGCACCTTTCTAGGCCGCATCTCTAATACCGGTAATTTCGAATACAAGAGCACGTCAAATATCTTTGGCCAGGAATCGAGCAGCGCGACCCAGTCGTTTATCGAGTGGTCCGCGATCAACTTTCGCTCGATGCCAAACGCAGCGGGTCAAACCGGATTTCAAACACAGTCGTTCCGTTTCGGAGCACGCGTTCCCGTCCTGATCGCTGAGCGTAAGGACGAAGGCGGCAAAGTGCAGCCCGTTTATAATTACGAGCAGATCGGCCTCAACATCAGCAAGGTCGGCCTCTCGCAAAACACCCCGACGCTCATCGGCACGCTCAATCTGCCGGGTACAAGCGGCACGATCTTTCTCGTGATGACCGTGCGTTCGGCGGACTAACTTAATTTTCGAAACATTTCACATAATCAAGCGTGATTGAAAATACGGAACGGACGTTGGCATTATTCGCCGTTCCGTTGAAAATAGTATGAATGTATGGCTCACGACATCGACACTCTTTCGGGCACGGAGGTATCACGCACCTCCATGCCTGAAGAAAAGCGTAGCGACCATGCACTCATCGAGGCGACCAAGAGCGGCGACGAAGCTGCTTTTGGCGAGATAATGGAGCGTTATCGCAGCCCGATACCAAATTATCTCTATAGAT
>JBEBGA010000231.1:0-5276 GCA_040081695.1 Pyrinomonadaceae bacterium | reverse complement strand
CAACGATATGCGTGCGATGCAGGAGGAAACCTTTGGCCCGACGCTGCCGATCGCGACCTTTGCTACTGAAGAAGAAGCGATCCGTCTCGCCAATGACAGCGAATTTGGCCTGACAGCAAGCGTTTGGACCCGCGACAGAGCAAAGGGCAAACGCGTTGCCGAGCAGATCGAGGCCGGATCGGTTTGCATTAACGAGGTGCTCTATACACACGGCATCGGCCAAACGCCTTGGGGCGGATTTAAGAATTCCGGCCGAGGCCGCACACATGGCCGCGAAGGCCTGATGGAGCTTGTCCAGCCACAGCACATCCACACAAACAAACTCGCCCTAATGCCAGACGCCTGGTGGATGCCGTATTCGCAAACGGCAGTCGACACGTTTCGCAAAATGACGACCACGTTTGCAACCGGTTCGATTTTGAGAACAACAATGCTGCTCCCGCATCTTGCAAAAAGAGTGCGTGAATTGCTGAAACGGAGTTAAATTTTAGGCTTTTTCGATCGGTGAGATCTGCGGTGCGGCCGGCTCTTTGGCTGGAGCGGTTTTGATCCAAAGCAGGTGGATCGTCACGCCGATCGCAACCGCAGCCAGGAATAGCGTCGGCCAAAACGAAGCTGCGACAAACCAAATGCTAAAACCGATCGATGCCCACAGTATCGCGATGGTGGTGACTTTTTGCCTGACCGAGATCCCCTTGCCGGATTTGTAGTTTTTGATGTATCTGCCGAGCCAGCGGTTATTTACGAGCCAATTGTGAAACCTATCAGAGCTTCGCGAATAGCAATATGCGGCCATCAGCAAAAAGACGGTCGTCGGCATCAGCGGCAGAAATATTCCCAACACGCCAAGCCCAACACAGACCGTGCCAAAAAATATTAGGGTTGCTTTGCGAATGTCCATAGCTCGTTAAAAAGACAGTTTAATACTGGCGCCCGCGTCGTGTCTAGCCGATTCGCGTTGTAAGATAATTTTATGACGACGCCAATGCCCGCCATTTTTTTCGGACACGGCAATCCGATGAACGCTATTCAGACCAATGCATATACTGACGCATGGGCTGAGATCGGGCGGTCAATACCAAAACCCAAGGCAATTTTGTGTATTTCAGCGCATTGGTATATCCCCGATATCGCCGTGACCTCGATGGAACGCCCGCGCACGATCCACGATTTTGGTGGGTTCCCAAAGGAGCTGTTTGACGTGCAGTATCCCGCCCCCGGCTCACCCGCTTTGGCCGCGAGAGTCAATAAATTACTCGGGGGCAACATCACCTTAGATTCTACTCACTGGGGGCTGGATCATGGAACTTGGTCGGTGCTTTGTCATGTGTTTCCGGATGCCGATGTACCCGTCGTGCAATTGAGCATTAACGAGACCGAGCCCGCAGCGTTTCATTACGACCTAGCAACACGGCTTACACCGTTACGTGACGAAGGCGTGCTGGTCATCGGCAGCGGAAACCTGGTCCATAACCTGCACGCGTATGCATGGGGCAATGCGTCGCGTGAGCCCTTGGACTGGGCGATGAGATTTGAGGAAAAGGCTCGCGAACTGATGCTCACCGACGAACACCAGCCTCTGATCAATCACGAAACTCTCGGCCGCGACGCAATTCTCTCAGCACCGACACCCGATCATTATCTGCCGCTGTTATACATACTCGCCCTCAAACAGAGCAGTGACACAGTCACATTCCCCGTCGAGGGCTTTGACGGCGGTTCGATCTCAATGCTGACGGTAAGAATTGATTAGATCTGAAAATCCGCTACGACCGGCGCGTGGTCGGACGGTTTTTCCCACCCGCGCGGTGTGCGGTCGATCCACGCGTCGCGGCACGCGGCAGCAAGGGCGGGCGACGCCCAGATGTGATCGATACGTAAGCCCCGATTTTTCAAAAACGAAGATTCTCTGAAATTGTCCCACCAGGTGTATTCGTCAGGTTCATCGTTAAACTGGCGAAAGACATCGATAAATCCCCACTTTTTCAGTTCACGGATCGCTTCGCGTTCCGGCTTGGAAAAATGCGTGCGGTCTTTCCAGTAGCCGACGTTCCAAACGTCCATCTCATGCGGGGCAATATTTAGATCGCCGCACAGGAGGACCTTGTCCTCGTGCGTGAAATCTTTGTCAAAGAGTTTTCGTAGCCGCTTGATCCATTCGAGCTTGAATGTAAATTTTTCTGAACCTAAGGCTGTGCCATGCGGCACATAAACACTTATCACCCGAACGCCGTCAACCGTCGCTGCAATGAGCCGCCGCGGAGCATCTTTTTTGTCACGCGGAAAACCCTTTTGGATATCAATGAGCGGCAGTTTTGAGAGTATTGCGACACCGTTGTAGGATTTCTCGCCAAATACCTCGACGTATTCATACCCGATCGCCCTAATACGTGCGAACGGAAAACGTAGATCTTCGATCTTGGTTTCCTGCAAACAGATGACATCAGGCTGAGTCGCGGCAGCCCATTTCAACACGTGATCGAGCCGTGAGCCGATACCGTTGATGTTCCAGGTGGCGATCTTCACAGTTTGAATTCCGCGATCACAGGTGCGTGGTCGCTAGGCAGGGTTAGTTCGCGGGTCGATCTGTCGATACGGCAGTCGGTGCATTTTGCGGCAAGCGGTGCGGAAGTCCAAATGTGGTCGATCCTGAGGCCGTGATTTCTCTGCCACGAACCGGCTCGATAATCCCACCACGAAAATTCACGCACATCGCCATTGATCTGGCGAAAAACGTCGGTAAATCCCCATTGCTTGACGAAATGCATCGCGGCACGCTCGGGTTTTGAAAAATGCAGCTTTCCCGCCATGGCGACCGGATCCCAGGTGTCCGGATCATCTATAACGACGTTAAAATCGCCGGCCAGCAATACATCCTTGCCCGTTTCGCAGGTCTCGTCCAAATACCGTCGCAATGTCTGGAGCCAGTCGAGCTTAAATTTGAATTTGTCGCTCCACAATTCGTTGCCGTTGGGGACGTAGGTATTTACGATGCGAACGCCTTGTACAGTCGCCGCGATCATCCGCCGCTGAGCATCGTCCAGATCGCCCGGAAAGTTCTTTTGCACATCTTCGATCGGAAATTTTGAGATGATCGCGACGCCGTTGTACGACTTTTCGCCCGTAAACACAGCGTCGTAGCCCGCCGCCTTTAACTCAAGCACGGGAAAATTTTCGTCAACCGACTTGGTTTCTTGGATACAGACTATGTCCGGCTCCGCACGTCCGAGCCAATCGATGAGCTGCGGCATTCGCACTTTTATCGAATTTACGTTCCAGGTCGCGATCTTCATATATGAGTATTATCCACAGATGCACACAGATAAACACGGATGCAGGCGCAAATATCTGTTTTCATCTGGTTTTGTCTGTGAAGGATGTCTTGCTGTTTCGTTCCCAAAACACGCCATCGGCAAATCCTTGTATCGAAGCGTCTCTGTCGGCAATTTCTAGCCGTTTTTGGGCGAGCAGGCAATATTGTTCGTCAGATTCGATCGCGATAAAGTTCCGATCGAGTTTCTTGGCTGCGACTGCGGTCGTTCCACTTCCGGCAAACGGATCGAGGATCATATCGCCGTCGTTAGTGCTGGCGAGTATGATCTTTGCCAACAGCTTTTCGGGCTTTTGAGTCGGGTGATCGGTGTTTTCCGGCATTGACCAGAACGGCACGCTGATGTCGGTCCAGATATTAGACGGATGCGTGTCGCGGAAATTGCCTGTGGATGTCTCAGACCAATCTTTTGGTTCGCCGTTGTCACGATACGGTGCGATTACGCGGCGGCGTTGTTTAACGGCGTCGAGGTTAAATGTACATTCGTCAGAAACAGTAAAATACCATATATCCTCAGCCGAGTTTTTCCAGTTTGCTTTTGCCCCGCGTCCTTTTTCCCGTTCCCACGTTATCCGATTGCGAAGCGTAAAATGCCTCGACCCAGCCCGCTGTATCGCCGCAGATGAGCGCCAATCGCCGCATATATATACGCTCGCCGTCGGTTTGAGCAGCGGCAGACAAAGTGTCAGCCACGAATCGAGCCATGCCTCATATTCATCCGACGACCGCTCACTAAATTTTTCCGCACCAAAAGACTTTGTCAGATTGTACGGCGGATCGGCGAAAAGCAGATCAACGCTCGCTTTTGGCAATCGCTCCAAAACACTAAAAGCATCGCCGCAAATTATCTTATTCCGCACATCTGACAGATCCGCAGACCGGTCATCGACGACCAGCTTTGATCGCAGATCTGTAACTTCATTTTCACCGACCTCAAGTGTCCGGTTTCGCGGTGCGCGTGTCTTTGCTTTTTTGTGTGCGGCGGTCATTGGTCAGTTGATGAAAACTTTAGCACAGTGGCAAAAGTTTAAAAACTAACCACGAACGAGAAGCGCCTGCGGCGCGTCCTTGACCCTTAAAAAGGGCGCGTGATACTCTTATATCTTTTGAGAATCAGGCAGATTTTGCGCTGTTTCTGACCGTAACGACGGACGACCAAGATTATGCATTTGCTGGCCTTTGCCGAATCAATTCAGCTTTTCCCGGACGGGACGATATTTATCCATATCGGCATCATTTTGCTTATGATATGGGTGCTCAACCGTACTTTTTACAAGCCGATAAACCGCATTATTCAGGCTCGCGAAAAGAACAAAGGCGGACATTCGTCTGAAGCCGAAAAGATCCTGAGCGACGTCGGTGAAAAAGAATCGCGTTACACCAATGAACTGCTCGACACGCGTACAAAGGGCTACGAGCTGATCGAAAAAGAACAGAAAAAAGCGGTCGCCGCTCGCGAGCAAAAGCTTGCTGATGCGAAAACCGAGACTGCCGGCATGTTTGAGACCGGCAAGGCCGAGCTCGAAAAGGAGGCGGCTGAGGCCCGTGCCTCGATCGCAACCGACGCCGAAAAGATCGCCGACCAGATCGCCGCAAATATCCTGAAGGGCTAAGTTTTTATGTTAGCGTTTATCACAAGTTTTATCCTCTTTTTTGCCGGTGCAAGCTCGGGCTCAGGTTCGGGCGGCCGCTGGGAGGCATTCAAGCATTTTTACAACGACTGGTTCAATATTCCCGGCTTTGAGGCCTGGAAATTTGTAAATCTCGCGATCTTTGTCGCGTTGATGGTATATGTCCTCAAAAAGCCACTTGGCGAGGCTGTTAAGGCAATACGCGAAGAGATCCGGGCCGAACTGATCAAGGCCGAGGCTGAAAAGCAGGACGCACTTGCCAAACTGACATCTATCGAGGCCCGCCTTTCACAGCTCGAGACCGAAAAGTCCGA
>JBEBGA010000604.1:0-1275 GCA_040081695.1 Pyrinomonadaceae bacterium | reverse complement strand
ATAAAAAAAGCCGGGCGAACCCGGCTTTCAGTGTGCCTGCAAAGCAAATCAGATACCCTGAATATTGCTCGCCTGCTTTTTGCCTTTATTGCCGTCCGTGATGTCGAACGAAACTTTTTGACCTTCTTTAAGTGACTTGAATCCAGCAGACTGAATCGCGGAGAAGTGCGCGAACAGATCTTCGCCACCGCCGTCCGGCGTAATAAATCCAAAACCCTTAGCGTCGTTAAACCACTTCACGGTACCTGTCGGCATAAATATATCCTTTTGAGAATGAAAAATATCGAGGAAGCCCCCGCCCGACGTTTAATCCTCAAAGCCCGAAAAAGAACCAAAACCAGGAAAATCGTTCTTCGATCAGCAGCTTGAAACTAAACTCGTAGTGGCGTTATACGCGCACGTCATTTTGGTTGTCAAGCCTGTGAAAAGCCCCCCGCGAACGCCCGGCGGAACAGCCCGTATAAGCGATCTGCCCGGCCCGTTAACCCTTGGTGCGGCTGCGATATTCGCCGGTGAGGGTATTGATTTCGATCTTGTCGCCGGTGGCGCAAAACAACGGCACCGGGATTTCAAAGCCCGAACTCAGTTTGGCCGGCTTCAATACCTTGCCCGAGGTGTCGCCGCGCACCGCGGGTTCGGTGTAAATAATTTCACGCACCAGTGTTTGGGGTATCTCCACGGAAATCGGCGACTCGTTGTACAGCACCACCTCGCACGGCATGCCTTCTTCGAGATAGTTCAGCGCATCGCCCATGTTCTCTTTATCGATCGAGTACTGATTGAACTCGGCGTCCATGAACACGTACGACGGCTCGGCAAAATACGAATAGGCAACTTCCTTGCGCTCGAGCACCACCATGTCGAATTTGTCGTCGGCGCGGTACACCGTTTCCGTGCCGCTGCCGGTGAGCAAATTCTTGAGCTTCATTTTGACCACGGACGCGTTGCGGCCCGATTTGCTGAACTCGGCCTTCTGCACCACCATCGCATCGGCGCCCACCATGATCACATTACCTGCCCTGATTTCCTGAGCTATCTTCATAACCTATTCCTTATCGTTCCTATCGTACGCAACTGAACCCTGCAAAAATTTGTTGGGAAAGCGTTGAATTATATCATTTTTTGGCAGAACCGAACCAGGTTGCCCGTGAGATCGCCCACACCTCGCAGGCCTTCCTCCCACTGCGATAACCCCCGCCGCTGCGCCGGAAGCTGGCCCGAGAAAGCGGGCCAGGCATCGGCAAACGGCGGCGCACCATCCACCCCATTCCACAC
>JBEBGA010000230.1:0-5282 GCA_040081695.1 Pyrinomonadaceae bacterium | reverse complement strand
GATCTTTTTATTCACGGCTTGCGGGGCCGTCGCACAAAAAGTCGAAGACGACCCGGCCGCTCAGCTTGTGAAAGCTACCCCTTCTTCGCTTCCCCAGTTGCCGGTTGCTGCCCGGGCCGGTTCAGATGCGAAGGATGATGGACTCAAAGGTCGTGTGAAGACCCTTCTAGAAGAAAAGGAATATCTTGACAAGACCGAATATCCCGCGGAAAGACGTAAAAGCGGCGAACAAGAGTTTGGGAATGATGGCAATTTGATCAAGCACACATTTTTCGATTACCGTGGCAACCCGAGTTTTATAGTTGTGTACGGATACCTTGGTGGCAAGCGTGTCTCAAAAGCAGGGGAATGGATTCGGCACAGCTACGATCCTCCACCCATGATGGCCCTTCCAGGCACATATAAACCGGAACCAAAGGGTGATGATCGATACACAAATGCGTGGGAATACAAATACGACAAGTCGGGCCGAATCGTCGAAGAATTAAGGTACAACAATGCGGGCGAAGCTAATTACCGCACGTTATACGAGTATGGGGACAAAATTGAAAAACGCTTGTCCTGTAACTTCCCATGCTCGGGGCAGTCATATCGGAACATGACGACATTCGATGCGGACGGAAGAGCTATCAAACTTGAAAGCGATAACCCCCAAACCATAATGGATCCCGACAGCTCAACGACTTACCGATATCTAGAGTTTGACGCGGCCGGAAACTGGACGAAGCGTGAGGCGACCGGTACTCGTGCCATATCCCGCGATGGTACCAAACCCATCCACTACATCGAATACCGAACATTCACATACTATTGATGTAGGACTAGATTCCTGATACTGTGATTTTCTAACTCAAGAAGGCTTCGCATATCGCGGGCCTTTTTTGTTTTGGCGGACTTGGGGTAGAATGTGTGCAATCCGTCAGCAATTTCAGCGGCAATAAAAAATCGAAAGGAGCAGTCTATTTATGTCTGATAAGATCTCGGCAAAAGAGGTGATCGTTGGTGTCATTGTGCTTGCGGTCGTGGGTGCGGCGATGTTTTATACGCTCAGCGTTTTTAACGCCGAGGGCGGGCAAAAGGTGGTCGAGATCTCGCAACAGGGCGACAAAGAGGCGAGCCATATCGATACGCACGTTAAGCTGATGTCGATCGACCCGATCAAAGGCGATGCATCGGCGAGGTTTGAGTTTACGCCGAGCGAAAACTTGTTGGCCGAGGACGGCACGCTCAAGCAGGAGCTAAAACTGTACGTCAACAGTGCGAACGGCAAGCAGGAGATCGATTTTGCCAAAGGCAAATTGATGACGCCCGTCGAGGCCGTTTTTAATATGCACGGCGGCCAGGCTACGCAGTACCCTTTTGATAAATATGTCACCGATATCGACATCTATATCACCAAGGGAAAAGTCGACGACAAAAAACCGGCCACGGCGCCGAAAGAACCGGCCGACGGCGAAACTACCGCGGAATCCACTAACCCAGAAGACAACGATCTGGAGCTCGCCATCTCGGTCGATTTCCTCGGCTCGATCCCCGGTTACAAGATCGAGGCGGCGAATGCAAAATACTCTGAGATCGACTTTGTCGGTATCGAAACCAAGATCGAGCGGTCGGGGACGGTCGTGTTTGTGTCGATGTTTGTGTCGGTGCTGACGTGGGTGTTGACGATCGGGATACTGTTCCTCGTCATCAGCCTGTTCATGCGCGGACGCAAGGTCGAGATAGCGATGTTCTCATTTATGGGCGCGATGCTCTTTGGCTTTTACGCAATACGCAATTCGCAGCCAAACGTGCCGCCGATCGGCGTTTATAGCGATTTTATGTCGTACATCTGGTGCGAAATTATCGTCGGGGTTTGCTTACTCGCATGTCTCGTCGCGTGGGTGCTGCGGCCAGCGAAATAGGCTTATTAAGTTTTTATACGGAGGCTCTAAATGAAATCGATACTTACTTTGGGAATGATCACGTTTGCCCTGACGTTTTGCGGCTTGGGCGACAGACTGAAAGGACTGACCGGCTCTGGCGGCAGCAATACAAACACGACGACGACCGGTTCAAACTCGTCATCGACCTCGTCATCTTCGTCGACCAGTCCTGAACAGGCGAAACCAAATGCCGCTCAACAAGCCATCATTGACGGCGGTACCGAGACAAAATGGGACGATCAAGGTCTCGCGTGGAAACTGCCCGCAGGCTGGAAAAAGATGAATGCTACGAAAGAGAGCTTTAACTACAGCTCGCCGGACAATGCATTTTTGCTCGTAAATATTTCGACGCTTGGCGACAATTTCCCTATGGATGTCAGCCTCAAAGCCTATTACGATCAGGCGATGCAGCAATTAAAGAACGGCAAGTACGAGTCGGTCAAGATGGTCGAGATCGACGGGATCCAAGGCGTCGAATTTACCGAAGCACCGCCCGAGGGTAAGGACGATCCGCGACGCCACCAATGGATCGCGTACCGTAAATACCTGGGCCAAACACAGCAACTCAATGTGATGACCTCGACCAAAGGCACGAACTTTAACAAGCACACGGACAATTTCACCGCGATACTTTATTCAATGAAAGCGGTTAAATAGTAGATGAACAGAATAGGAAAAGCCCGCTTTATCGGCGGGCTTTTTTGTTTGAAGTTTTACTCGTCGTGCAACGTTGGAGAGTCCGCGTGGGGCACAAAGCACTTGCGGCAGCGAGCCTCGTATTTGTCACTCGCACCGACCTCGACGCGGGCGTCGGACTCAACCGTTCGCTGTGAGTAGTTCGCGGTCGCCCCGCATTTGACGCAGATGGCGTGAGTCTTTGTAATAAATTCCGCAACCGACAATAATTGTGGCATCGGCTCAAAGGGCTTTCCGGTATAATCCTGATCGAGACCCGCGACTATGACGCGTTTTCCGCGCTCAGCCAGTTCGTTGACGGCAGCGATGATCGCCATGTCAAAAAACTGAGCTTCATCAATACCGACGACCTCAGTGTCGTCGTGAATATGAGCCAACATCCCAGCCGTGTCCGCGACCGGTATCGAGATGTGTTTTTGACCAGAATGCGACGCGATCTCTTCGTCAGAGTAACGCACGTCGATGCCGGGTTTGAACACCTGAACCTTTTGCCGGGCAATGCGGGCACGATTGAGCCGTCTAATAAGCTCTTCTGATTTACCCGAAAACATCGATCCGGCGATAACCTCGATCCAGCCGGTTCCGTTATGACGCACTTTGCGGCGTTCGTCAGCATTGTCGAACGCAAATTCTTCAACCATAAAAACTCAGTCCATCTAATGTAAGTGAAAAAAGAGATTATCACGCACCGGGAGATTTGTCATTTTTGAGCCGTTGCTGAACCTCTAAAAAGACCTCATCAACCCCGATCTCATCGATCACACCGCTATTGATGACAGAAAGTTTCTTGGTCAAAGGCCGAAATTCGTCCGGAGCATCTATATGAGATATGAGGATGATCCAAGCATCTGTCGCGGCGGCGAGATGTGTGGGGCCCGTGTCGTTGCTGACCAGAACCTTTATGAACGTGAGAGCCGCAAACAAGGGCAGCAATTTTAACTTGTCAAAAACGATAGCTGATCGTGGAAATTTCGACCTCACTTCAGGCAGCAGCTCAATTTCTTCCGGCCCCAAAAATACCAACACCTTTGCCGAGGTATCATCAACGATCCGTGCAGCAAGATCCGCATATTTCTCAAGCGGCCACCGTCGGCTCGGGTGCCCGGCACCTAAAAACATTCCGACAAGTCCAGCGTCATCGGCGACCCCGTGGCTCTCAAGTTGTTCACGAAACTCGATCATATGCTCCGAAAACGGTTCAAGTTCTAGCTCGGAGTCGTATGCGTCGATCCCAAGCGGAGCGATCACGTCAGCGTACCGCTGGGAGATATGCTTGCTTCGATCCTCAACAGCCGGTTTGACCGGAAAATTAGAAAGCCAATTTAGCGAACGCCTTCTGCGGTCAGCGTAAAGCCTATTAGGAATACCGGCAACCAGGCCCAACAGATTTGTTTCAGGCAAGCTGTGCAGATCTATGACGAGATCAAATTTGCGGCGGCGAACGTTGCTGACCAGTTTCAACATTGACGCTATCGAACGCAGCTTGTTTCCATCTCTAAGTTCAACACGGTCAACGACTATCTGGTCATGAGAAATTTCCGCAAGCTCAATGATAGCCGCAGTCGATTTTCCTGACATGACCGTGATCCCCGAATCCGGAAAATGTTGTCTGATCGCTCTGAGCGCAGGCAGGCCAAGCACCACGTCGCCCAACTGGCCGAAGTGAATAACGAGAATATTTTTGTATTGAGGATGAGCTTGAGCCAAGCCGATATTTTACAACATTCTCAGGTCAGAGCCTGTCATCTCGTCGGGCTTTTTGATCCCGAGAACGCTCAATATTGTCGGAGCAATGTCAGACAGGGAACCGTCTTCGCGCAGACGAACACCGTTGAAAGATGCGTCGAGATAATGAAATGGGACGGGATTGGCGGTGGCGGTAACGCTCGATTCGCCGCTGTCGATATCGATCATTTCTTCGCAATTGCCATGCGTTGACGTGATCATCACAACACCGCCGGCTTGTTGAAATGTTTCGCAAATGCCGCCGATGCAGGTGTCGATATACTGGATCGCTGCGACGGTTTTGTTGACGTCTCCGGTCTCAGCCATCAATTCCGCTGCGGGAATATTTGCGATAAACACGCCATTCGGTGCGATCTCTAGACTACTGAGCAGACGATCAGTGATCTTAAAACTCTGGCTTTCGGGCAGATCGCCAGACCTGTTTCCCGATATGACGATCTGCTCCTCGAAATGCGCCTGCACGTCCGGCCCGCCATCGAAAAAATGCGTAAGATGCGGGAAGCGTGACCTCTCGGTGATCTTAAAGCTGGGTATTTGCATCGACGACAAAACCTCGGCAAGCGTTCCTTTTTCGGGTTCCTGACGAAAAGCTGCGGGCAAATTGAAAGCCCGGTCGTATTCGGTCAGGCACACCGTATCGAGCACCGGTTTCGCCGAAACCGATTCGTCAGGTATGCATAATGCACGGACAAGCTGCCGCATGGTGTCGGAGCGATGATTAAAAAACACGGCGAGGTCGCCGTTGCAAACCTTAGCGACGGGCACATCTGGCGATCTTTCGATCACGATAGGCGAGATAAACTCGTCTGAGATGCCGCGCAAGAAAGAATTGCGGATAGCTGTAACCGCGTCGTTTGTCCGTTCGCCCGCGGCGTGGACAAGCATCGTAAACGCACGAGCAGTTCGTTCCCAACG
>JBEBGA010000020.1:0-18821 GCA_040081695.1 Pyrinomonadaceae bacterium | reverse complement strand
GAGGATCAGCCCGATGCCAAAAGCAAAGACGCTAAAAAGTGCGATCACCCACACGTAAGGAAGCGAAAGCAAGAGCGTCCAAACCGCTACACCTAGGAGCGTTGCGAGTGTTTCGGAGCGGTTATTTTCGGAGAGCAGATATTTCTGGATCATTTTGCCGAAGCTAACTTGCAGCGACACTCTGCCAAACACATAGCCAAGTACGAGCAGCAACATTCCCATCAGCCCGAGCGTTGCACCCAGATAATTTGGCAACAACAGCAACCCTGCGATGATCGCACTCATTACAAAAAGAAATGCACCGGCACCGAGGGCACAAACCTTGAGAAACGATAGCTGGATACGCGCAACGGCGCGGCCGACCGCACCGGGAGCAAGAGTTGTAAAGACGATCGAGATAATGAACCAAAACAGAGCGACGACTACACGTTGAGCAATAAAACTGATCGACAATGTAGGCGAAAAAAGCTGTGAGGGGTTTTGGCCAAAGTTTCTAAGCTCTTCTTCAAACACCCCAAAGGTGATCGTCTCTTTCCCCGGCACACGCGTACTATTTTCGCCCTCTTGCTTATAAACGCCGCCGACCACGAACACATCGCCCCCAATATGCGAATTATCTTTTTGGGTGACGTTGCCGCCGATCGTTGCAACATCTTCGGCAACCGTGCCTTCGACCGAAACGTCACCGCCTACGGCAAGAGCGCTCTTTGCCCGCTTTTTGATGATGATGGATTTACCAAAAACGATGATATCCTGATCCGGAGCATCGTTTACGATGACCGTCATTTGGTCTTCTGAAGTAGTGATCTCGGGATTCGGTTCCAGCCCAAAGACGCAAATCACCTGAGCGGCGAGCAGCAAAAACGCAAGCGTAAGCAATCTTTGCGGCAAGACGCGGCCTGTAAATGCTGTCTTTGTTAAATAGTTCACTGTGGAGTAGGGTTTTAGGTTTTGAGAGTTCTCAAAACCCGTCGCGAGATATATAAAGTAAAGGCCGCAAAAATCATCGCCATCGCCCCGACCGCGAGGACGCCGATCTGAGCCTGTCCGGCAATGCTACGAACGACAATAGCCAGGCCGATAAAGAGCGAATACACCACGTGGCCAAATATGCCGCCAATAGCCGCCGTTTGTGCCAAACCCTCCGCCGCTTTATCCAGAAGAGTTCCGGCCTCAGTGCCCATCGCAAATAGCACGAATAGAGCAAGACCCGCACAGATAAATAACGCATTGAACCGCTCACGTGGACGACGCAACCCGCTAACCGTGCTTTCGGCGTTAGCGACAACCTGTTTTGCAAAATCTTTCGGCAGATCGAGTTCCCTTTCATAGCCGAGACTAAGGTCCAGGTTTCGCAAAAATTCTTTTTGATGATTAAGCTCGACGGAGCAATCCTTACACGACGCCAAATGCAGATCCATCTGCATTTCAAGCGCGGCATCAAGCTCGCCGTCCACATAGGCAGCGATCTCGTCGGTCGGGCATGGTAATTTCTGCGTCTGCATTAAAATCCCGTAAACCCCCGCTCGATAAAGATATTTCGCATCATCTCACGCGCTCTGAACAATCTGTTCTTAACCGTACCGAGGGGTAATCCGGTAACCTCAGCGATCTCGTCATAGCTCAGATCACGCGAGTGTCTGAGCAAGATCAGGTCGCGATACGCGGTCGGCAAACAATTTACGACGACATCGATCTCTGTCCGCCATTCGCGCACTTCGTGATCTTTTTCCGGCGAAGGATTTCCGCTCTCGATCTGTATTTGATACGTGCCGTCAGCATTTTCGGTCTCAATGCTCTGCGGCGTGACGGAATTTCTCCGCATATGATCGATCGCCGCGTTGTGCGCGATACGGTAAAGCCAAGTCGAGAATTTATACTCTGGGCTGTATTTGCTAAGCGAATTATAGACCTTGATAAAAACTTCTTGTGTGACGTCCAGAGCCGAATCGTAGTCCCCAAGCATCCGAAAAACGTAGCTTGTGATCTGTCGCTGATAGCGGTGAACAAGCTCCTCAAAACCGTCAGAGCGTCCGCCAATGGCGGTGATGATAAGCTCGCCATCGGTCAAACCCTTGATTCCTTCGATTGAGATCGCTCGTGTCGCCATCGTGATAGGGGTACTACGGTAGTTTTATTTAAATTGTTTCAATCCGCAAGCGGAGATATAAAAATTGAACGCGGATAAACCGATTGGGCGGATAAAGACGGATCAATTAAAGATCTCATCCGTGTTAATCCGTTATATCTGCTTCATCCGCGTTCTATTTCTTCCTATCCAAAGCTAAGTGCGGCAAGTCCGGCGGGAGATGCGAGGTCGTTAAAATCAAGGCCTCCGCCGGGTAGGACGAGCCCGACATCGTCTGACGACAAAACCCTAACATCACGCCCCAAAGCCTCCGAAGCAATGTTTTGGACCCGTGCCGGGGTAAACTCCTCTCCGACCACAAGCACGTTTTCGAGCTTTCCGTTCCCGGCCGGGCCGCCAAAGCGGTCATTGTAAAACATCACCAGCCGATAAACTTCGTCGTCTATCTCGTTTGCCGTACAGGTCACAGAGCGGACGACTGCCGGTTCATCCCCCCGCAGCAACAATGCGGTAAATCCGTCGTTATTTGAGCTGATCAGCAGCGAATCGAGTCCGCTCTGGCTGCCCATCAGCCAGTTAGCCTCGCCCATAGCTCGCGGCACGATCAGTCCCGCTTTCCAGCCCATCGACTCAAAAAGCGTCTCATATTCATCGATCACGGCTAGCTTGACCGCCGTGGCAAAATACCGGACACGCTTGTTGCTGTCCGGCGAGATCTTTTCCATCGCGATACGAAGATGCGCCGCCGGCGCACCAAAACTCTGCTCGGCCTTCCAGTCGAGTATCTCGTCGCGTTCGGAGGTGGACGCAGGTTCGCTGTCTAGCGTGAGTATCGCGGCACGTGCCGTATTGCTCGGCAACGAGATCGACCATTTTTTCTGGTTTAGCAACCCCGCTATCTCGACGACCTCACGCAGGGCCAACGAAAATTCGTACGGAGCAATAATATTTGTTTCCAAAAAGCCCGGTTCGAGCACACCGTCAGCGAGGGCAACAGTCGCAGCCTGTTTGATGCCTAGATTGCGGCGACTGCCCTGCAGGGCAACTGCCGATATGCTGTTTTTATCGATGCCTAAAGCGGCATTAGGAAAGCTGGGGCTGGTTATTGCAGAAAACATATATTAATACTTATTGAACGGGACATCGTTGCTGTCCACTCCGTCCGCAAGGCTTTTGACATCTTTCAAACCCTGTCCGCCCTCTGACGAATTTGGATCATCACCCTGCACCTCGTCCCAATCTGTTTTTTCGAGAACCGGATCGACCGGCCTTTCACGAAGATATTTTGCCTCGACAAGTGAATCGATATTCTGCGGCAGCTTGCCCTTGTCGGCCGTATATTGGTCGATAGCACGCCGCATCTGCCAGAGATTTTCTTTCAAAACGGTCTCGCGAGCCTGCCGCACGCTCCGCTCATACGTCGGCACCGCAATAGATAGCAAAATGATCACAATAAACATCGCGATCATCAATTCAAGCAGCGAAAAGCCCTTTTGCTTTATTGAACTACCAATCACTATACTTCTCCTCGTTCATCGCCTCATCATTAGATGCTGAACGTACGTCAAAAACGTTGATCTCGTCCCAGTTATCTGAATCCGCCGATTGGTAAGACGACCGTAGTTTCCAATCTTTTTCGCCCGTGATCGGATCGATCGGTATCTCTCGTAAATATACTTTGATGACCTCTTTTTCCTCGTTGAGTTCGGTTGCCTGTTTTGTGTCGTCGGTGATGCCGCTTCCGGCCCTGATGTTGACGCCGCGTGCACGGACGCGAACGCCTTGTACAAGCGTATCCAAGCTCGGCGGATAGCGGTCGAGGTTATCACTCTCAAAGATCTTGCAATCGTCTATGACCACACGGCTGCGTGGATCGGCGGGCGTGTTAAAGGTTGAACCCGGCTGCGTCGGATTGCGATCAGTGATCGCCCCTTGCGGGCACGCACCATAAGTGTCCCGCTTAAATTCATCGATCGCACTACGCAATTGCCGCAAGGTCTCACGCAGCTTTAGCTCCTTTTGCCGCTTGACCGAATTTTGTGCGAGCGGGATAGTGCCGACGACCATGATCGCAAGTACGCCCAGCGTAATTATCAATTCGAGCAGGGAATATCCGCGAACCGAGTGCGTAGTGCGTATCGTGGATCGTAGATTGGCTTTAGGCTTTTGGCTCACGCTCTAATTTAGTCAAACTTTACCCTAAAACTCTTGCCGTCAGCCGTCATAAAATTGAGCACATCGCGGTCAAAAGTAATATCGGGCCGTCCCGAAACGAGAGCTTCGATCTCAATATAGGCAAAGGTTCCGGTCGCGTTGGCGTCTTCCTTAGCCGTCAGTGAGACGTACATCTTGCCGTTTTGATTGAGGAACGGTGTTGCCGGCGAATTTGCCGCGACCCCAAACACATCCCCATACGAGACGCTGCGAACCACAACCTTTTTCGCATCAAACTTTAGCCCCATTACCGCCGTTCTGAAACTACCGGTTCCGTCGATAACCACAGGTATTTTCAAACGCTCCCCTGCTTTCATTTCAGGTAATTCGATGCCGAATACAGGAGCTATCGTCGATGTAGGTTCAGTCGTAACAGGATCCTGAACAGTCTTTGCGGTCGTTGTCTGAGCAGATGTGTCAGATGTTTGATTTAGCTGCAAAGTCTTGACGCTGTTGTCGATCGGCTTGAGATTTGGACCATCAGATGCCGCTGTTTTTGCCGAACCCGTTGTCGCGGCATCGGTTTTAACATAATCGGGCGTTTCCGCCTCACGATCAGGCAATTGCACCGCCGTGTTGGTCGGCAAACGACGCATTGCCGCCAGATAATCTTGACGATCTTCTTCAACGATCATTGCCTCAAGTGAGCTGTTCGTTGGCACCGCGAGACTACCAGTCGGACGCTCGATCTCGTCCTCAGGTAAGATGGCCGGAGCACGGATAACACGCGGCGTTACCGCGATTACGATATCGACCTGTCGGTTGTCACGCGTCGGGGCGGTAAACAGCCGTCCAAGAAGTGGTATCAACCCAAGCAGCGGTAAACCTTGTCTCCCTTTGGTCTCAGTTCCCTGTGCAACGCTGGCCAATAAAAGTGTTTTGTTGTTTTGGATCCGCGCCGTTCCCTTGATCGTGCGTTCGGTAAATGTTGGTGTCAGCGTCGATGCTCCGGCGACGTCTTTCGATTCGATCTCCATCGCGACCTGTACATCCTGATTTGGGAAAACCAACGGCTTAAATTTCAGCGTCAGGCCGACCTGTTCATAATTGATCACATTCGAAACCACTCCGCCGTTGCCCGTAGTCGTACCGGTCCCCGTTACGAATTGTGCACTCTGCACAGGCACACGCTGACCGATACGAGCCGATGAGTCTTCATTATTAAACGCGTGGATCTGTGTCGAAGCGATCAATTTTGTGTCGGATTTGCTCTGGAAAGCCGACAGGGTCATCGATGGCAAGATTATGCCAGTAGCGATGGAATAAGGCAGAGCGGCCGCGGTTGCCGCTCCTACTGCGGTCGCGGCGAGCCCTTTGGGGCCAATACCGACCTGTCCCTGCTGTGATCCGCCGAGATTAGTGAGCTGACTCTGATTACCAATCTGATTGCCGATCTGCAACAGATCTGTCTTATTGACCTCATAGATCGCAACGTCCATCACGACCTCGGCACGGTCCTTGTCCAGCGAAGCGATCAGGCTGCCAATCAGTTGGATATTCTCCTGTGTGTCGCGGATCGTGACGCTGTTGGTCGCATCATCTGTCAGAACGATAGTTCCGCTGCGGCCCGGCTGTGCGGGGATTGCGGTTTGAACGACCTTTGCAACGTCTTTCGGTGCAGCATTTGCGAGGTAAAATGTCCGCAGGACAAGCTGTTGAAATTTGACCCGCTGAGCCTGGGTCGCGACCATGATAGTACGCGGCCCGACCTTTTGAAAGAAAAGCCCCTCTTGCAAAAAGATGTAATCGAGAGCCCGTGCGGGCGTTACACTCTTAAGATCGATCGTGGTTTTGCGTCCCGCCGCCTGAAAAGATTCGCGGTCAAATAGCACATTTAGATCTAGATCCTTTGCCAGTTCCTTAATGATCGCCTGCAGATCAATGCCGGTCGGAAAGGAAACATCACGCAAACGCTCAAGCTTTTGCGGCATCTGAGGCTGTCCCTTTGGATCTGTGTAAGCCGTCGGTACAAGCTTAACGTTTCCAGTCTTTGGATCAACGTCCGGATCGGTCAGAGCTTTTTGCAGCCGGACCATTCGGTCCATCTCTGTCTTGGCAAGCTCATTTGTCGGATCGAACGCATAAGCACGTCTAAACGCGGCATAGCCAGCCAGATAATCTTTTTCGTTCGCCGCGATCGAGCCCTTTTTCATATACATCTGCGACGCATTAAAGAGGGCACGTACCAGATGCAGTCGGTATTCCGGGTTTTTGGGGCTGTCAGCCACAGCAAGAGCAAATTGCTCGACCGCCTTGTCCCACTCTTCCGAAGCCTCAAACTTCATGCCTTCTTTGAAATACTTTTTATCGTCGCCAAAACCAAGCGTGGCCGTCGGCATCAGCATCGAGAAAACCAGCAATAGGGTGACAAAAAAGGTTAGGTGCGTTGATCTTTTCATATTGATATCGGAATTTTCCGGAATAAGCTGCGTAAATCCACTAATAGCCAGAGATTAACACGCCGTCTGGTGGGCAAAGTTTCAAAAAAATACAGGTTAATTTTCGGTTTATTAGGCGGAAATTGCAACCACAATTCACTTGCTTAGCTGCCGTCGGAGGTAATCGAGCGCCGCCTGGCTCGAACGCCAACGTATCAGGTATCTGTCACCCGGCAAAACGATCTTGGCGGATTTAACTATATCTACACCTGCGTAACCGATAAACACCGTCCCGACCGGCTTTTCGTCAGAGCCGCCATCGGGACCGGCAATGCCCGTTATCGAGACCGCATGATCTGTGCCCGCGTATTTCCGCATCCCTGCGGCCATCGCCTCGGCACACTCGGCACTGACCGCGCCGTGTTGCTCTAAGATCTCAGCGGAAACGCCAAGCGTCCGCATTTTCGCCTCGTTTGAATAAGTGATCGCACCTTCCATAAAGTATGCCGACGATCCTGGCACATCCGTCAAACGTTGGCCGATCAGGCCTCCGGTGCAGCTTTCGGCGACTGCGAGAGTCTCACCACGCTGCTTTAACAGCGTTCCAACAACCTGTTCCATCGTGTCGCCGTTGGTCGAAAAAACGGCTTTGCCAAGTGCCGCAGCGAGTTCATCGGCCAGTTTGTCCGCCGTAGCCTTTGCATCGTCGGCATTGTCCGACCGTGCGGCAACATGTATCTCGACCTCGCTTTTGTTGAACAAGATCGATGTCTGCACATCTTTATATGACGTATAGATAGGAGCTGCGATCTCATCGACCGCTGATTCGCCAAGCCCCGAAACACGCAAGATCCGCCGTTTTACATAAACCTCACCGGCAATTGATTTTAATTTTGGAAATACATGAGCGGTAAACATCGCCTGATTTTCACGCGGCGGCCCGGGCAGGATCGCAAGTATTTTACCGTCAAGATTGGCCATCATCCCGACCGCGGAACCGTTCGGATTTGGCAAAATATCGGCACCGTCGATCACATAAGCCTGACGCTTATTGATCTCCGGCATCTCGCGGCCCCAAGCCTTAAAACGCTCACGCAAATTCACCTCGATGTCGGCGTGATAAACCAATTTCCGGCCAACAGCATTCGCGGTAAACTTCCGCGTGATATCATCCTCAGTCGGCCCAAGCCCGCCCGTCGTTATCACAATATCCGACCGCCGCAGAGCATCGCTCACCGCCTCTTCCAATCGAGCTCCATCGTCCCCAACAACGGTCTTGAGCATCACCTCAATACCGATATCGTTCAACTCACGCGTCAGCCATAGGCTGTTAGTGTCAGTCTTATCCGGAGTCAAAAGCTCAGAACCAATAGCTATGATTTCAGCAGAAAGCATAAGAGTTTAGCCCACGAAATTCACGAACAACACGAAAACAAATAGCTTCTTTGCTTTATTTAGTGTGTTTCGTGTGTTTCGTGGGCAATTCATCCTTGGGAATTGAGATAGTCCCGGACCATTTTCATATCTTCCCAAACCTCACGTTTTTTGTGCGGGTCGCGGAGCAGATACGCAGGGTGAAATGTCGGCATTACTTTGACGCCAAGATAGTCATGAAAATGCCCACGCAGCTTGCCGATCGGCACTTTTGTTTCGAGCAGATTTTGAGCTGCCGTCGCACCTAGAACAACGATCACTTTAGGCCGAACAACCGCGACCTCGCGTTTTAGATATGGCTTGCACGCAATAGTCTCATCCGTTTCCGGAGCACGGTTCCCCGGCGGACGACAGCGGTTGATGTTGCCGATAAAAACATCGTCGCGGCACAGCCCAATGCTCTCAATGATCTTGGTCAAAAGCTGTCCCGCACGCCCAACAAACGGCCTGCCCTGCTCATCCTCATCCGCCCCCGGAGCCTCGCCGACAAACATCAGATCGGCGTTAAAATTCCCTGTGCTATTAACCACCTTTGACCGCCCAAGCTCGCTCAGTTTGCACCGAGTACAATCAGGCCCGATCTCCGCCCGGATCTGCTCAATGGTCTCAGTCGGTTCCGGCAAAGACGGCAATTCGACAGCATTTAATATGGTAGGGGCATTTTCCATTTCACTTGGTCCACCTTGGCCCACCTTGGTCCGGACCGGACCAGAACCCGAGAGTCTTGATAATGAAGGCAAAGACGCAAGCCGAGAACCTGCCGGTTTGGATTCAGGTGGTTTGGTGCGTATTGGCTTTATATCGGGAATTTCAGATCTGAAATTTGAGATTGCCTCTGAATTTGAAATTTCTAATTTCAAATTTGAAATTTGTTCCCGGCTCTCCGCTTTCAACTCCCCACTAAATTCCAATGTCTCAACCCCAAGCTCTGCAAATACAGCACTTGCTCGCGTACATCTGCTATTAACTCAGTGATCTCTGTGTTCTCTGTGGCTGGCATTATCGTTTTCGCAGGCGTACGATCTCATCCAATATCCGATCCGCCATTTCGCGTTTTGACATCAGCGGCAATTCGATCTCGCCGCCGGCTCGCGTCAAGATCGTCGCAATATTAGTGTCCGTATTAAATCCGGCCCCGGCTTTTGTAATGTCATTAGCGACGACCAGATCGAGGCCTTTCTTTTCCATTTTCGTACGCGCATAGCCGACGACATCATTGGTCTCGGCGGCAAATCCGACGACGAGCATTCCGCCGTGACGGTTTTTCGATACCTCGGACAAAATATCCGGAGTCTTTTTGAGCTCAAGCGTCATCACATCGCGGCCGTCTTTTTTGATCTTCGCATCCGCAGCATTTGCCGGAGCATAATCAGCAACCGCCGCCGCACCGACAAAAACGGTCGCATTTGCGATCTCGGCTTTGACGGCGGCGTGCATATCTTCGGCGGACACAGCACGGATGACTTTTACGTTCACCGGAGGCTCGACCGTCGTCACGCCCGCAACAACTGTAACCTTTGCCCCTCTCGCCGCCGCCGCTTCAGCAACCGCAAAGCCCATTTTGCCCGAAGAATGATTTGAAATGAATCGAACTGGATCGATGGCCTCGCGGGTGCCGCCAACCGTAATGAGAACCATCTCTGTAGAGAGGTCTGAGACAGGAGACGAGAGACCGGAGACGGGAGCCAATGAGCCCGAGGCGTCTCCCGTCTCTTGTCTCCCGTCTCTTGTCTCTAGCAAAGTCAGCGCCTGTTCAACGATATTCTCAACGTCCTCCAGCTTCCCCGTCCCGACCGTCTTACACGCCAATTCCCCCGCCACCGGCTCGACAAAATAAACACCGTCGGTCTTTAGCTGGGCGACATTTCGCTGGGTCGCGGGCTGTTCCCACATCGTGGTGTTCATCGCGGGGGCAACCATGACCTTTGCAGTAGTCGCGAGATATGTCGAGGACAAAAAATCGTCTGCGACGCCATTAGCAAATTTGCCAATGATATTCGCCGTCGCCGGGACGATTAGCAGCAGGTCGATCTCTTGCGAAAAATTGATGTGAGCTATCGGGTCAGGATTTTCCGGATCGTAATCGTCAACAATAACGTGCTTGTCCGTCAGAGCCCGAAACGTCAACGGCTGGACAAACTCCGTCGCATGCCGCGTCATCGCCACCGACACATCGCAATCCGCCTTTTGCAACAGCCGCAAAACCTCGACAGCTTTATAAGCCGCTATCCCGCCCGTCACCCCTAAACCTATGCGATATTTCGCTCCCATCGGCAAAAGTTTACACCAGTTCACAAACCAATGGTAGAATAGCGGCAAGGTTAACAATATGCCTCGGGAAAGAGTGTATTTTCTTTTGATCGGTTTACTGCTCTTGCTTTGTGTAAATTCAATTGCACAGAGATCAGATCTTGTTATCACTGGATCAGTAATTTCCGCCAAACCCGCTGGCCCCCTAATAAAGCCGCCCGCGCTCAAGAATGGTCTTCCCGTCCGTCAAGAAACCTATTTCGAAGTACAACTCCGTTTGCAGTTTTACAACCGTGGAGACGTTCCTTTGATAGTGCCTACTCCACGCTTTTTCTATGGCGGAAAACGTATGCAATTCTTTGAAATACCATCGTCCGATAGCAGGCTAGTTGCGAGCAGCGACGAATGGGGGCACTCGGGGGGAAAAGAATTGACCAAGTCTCTAATGAAGTTAATGGAACACACCGAGCCGCCGGGGTATTATTTCACGATAATTGATCCAGGCAGCACTTATGAAATTACCGATCTAGTTAGAGTTAAGTCAGGGTATAAGGTCGAGACTCTTCCTAATTCTGACAAACGTGGAAGAGATCTTGAAATAGCGATTCCTGAACATTCTTATTTCAAAGTTCGATATTCGCTTTTTCTCAAGGATAAAACGGCTACCTCGAACAATCCGGCTGATGCTCAACGTCGGTGGAAACGATTTGGAAAACTTTTATTAAATGCGGACGGTGAGTTTTTTCTCGAAACCGAGATCATTATCAATAAATTGCCGGATTAGATTTAACAAGATCTCTAAACCATTCAGAATCCATCAACAACTCCACCTCTTCCCTCGCCCAAGGCGAATATCCGTTAGCCGGGTCGGCAACGTCCTGAACAAACTGTTGCCAATCGACCCAGCGGACATCATTAACCTCATCGACGTTTGGTGCGGGTAGAACGTCGGTAAATCCAACAAGCACAGGGCAGATCTCGTTCTCGACAACACCGTCTTTTTCGGCACAATAACGAAAATCCGGCAAGATAACATCGAGTTTGACGCCCGTAATACCGAGTTCGTATTTCAGTCGGCGTTTTGCGGCGCTGACGACCGTTTCGTGGAGCATCACATGGCCGCAGCAGGAATTTGACCAGACGCCCGGCCATGTTTTTTTAGTAAGGGCACGCTGCTGTAACAGGAGTTCGCCCTTGCCATTAAAAAGAAAGATCGAAAATGCCCGGTGGCGTTTTGTGTCGCCGTCGTGGGCGGCGAGTTTGGGGGCGGTGCCGATGGCGTTGTTGTCCTCGTCAACATAGACGATCATGTCGTCAAACGCGTAGTGATAACGAAGATAAAATGCCGCGAGCATCAAAAGCACGATGACGCCGAACATCACCGGAACCCACATCCCCGAAAAAAACGCGATCGCCGACCAAAAAAAAATGATAAAAAAGGTGCTTGATATAAGCTGTGCCGGGGAGGGCAAGAGTGGCTTTCTACAAAAAGTAAATATCTCAATGACGGCTGCTCCAATAGCCGCTGAAAATAACCACCCGACAAAATTTGAAGCCGGCACGCCATAAAACGCCCCGCCACCCTCATATCGCCAAAACCCGATCTTTACCGCTCCCGGATCCAGCACCAGATCAAGCACAACAAGGATCAGCGAGACCAAAACCACTCGTAAAATTCCGCCTAAAAGTTTACGGCTGGCGGCAGACGGCTGTTTTTCGACTAAACGAGAAGCAATTCCATACGCAGCTATAACCAATGGCGTCCACGCCAAAAACACCGTCCAGGGCGTAAGGCCAAACAACCGATAACCGAGCAGCTCGGAATACCCAAAATGCCCATACGGAAATCCCGTGATCATGGCCGAGGTCTCGATCAACAAAGCGAGCACGCCCAATATCCCAAACAAAATAGCCGCATCACGCCGCCCGAGCCACATCATCGTCGCCCAAAACACGGGTATAGCAAACAAGATCACGTTGATCCCGGACACAAATCGAGCCTCCGGCGGGATGACCACATTCGCCATAAAAAACGCGCCCGTCGCGAGTATCACGAGGATCGCCCCGCCAATGATCAATTGAGTTTTCGTCAATAAATTTATCAAATTGTTAATTAGTAATTACTAATTGATAATTAGAAATTAGCTTTTGTAGAGCCTTATCGAAATATGCGATTTTTGATAAAAGTCAGCCGTCCGCGATTTTGGTTCTACATTTTCGGCCCATATATTGTCGGGCTTGTCGCCGCGGCGGAGTATCCACAGCAACTGTATAAGCCCATCTATCTCTTATTTGGCCTTTATTTCACCTTTCCTGCAAACCTGCTCATTTACGGCGTCAACGACATTTTCGATTATGAAACCGACAAGCTAAACGAAAAAAAGAGCGATTACGAAACCCTCGTCGCACCGGAACGGCGATCAAAACTTTGGCTGGCGATCCTGGTAACAAACATCGCGTTCGCGGGTATTTTGTTCCTTGGCAATTGGCCGGCAGTAGTCGCCGGTGCGGCGTTTCTATTTTTCTCTATCTTTTATTCCGCTCCGCCGATACGGGCAAAAACAAAACCATTTCTCGATTCGGCATTTAATGTCCTTTACGTGTTGCCCGGCGTCTTTGCCTATTCGCTTGTCTCGGGACAATTTCCACCCGCATCGATAGTCGTTGCCGCCGGATGCTGGACCGCTGCGATGCACGCATATTCGGCGATCCCCGATATCGACGCAGACAAGGCGGCGGGCTTGAAAACTATCGCGACCGTCTGCGGCCCTTATCTGACGCTCGCGATTTGCGCCGTCTTGTACGCGACAGCGGGCATCATCGCCACGACGTATTTAGGCGTTGCCGGCATCACGATTAGTTTTGCCTATGTCCTGCTGATGCTCGCGTCCGCAAGATCGGTCAAAACCGGAACACTGTTCAAATTATACCGCTCATTTCCGCTCATTAACGTCGCCGCCGGATTTGTGATTTTCTGGAACATCGCCCTCGATAAATTGCTCTAGAGCGATTCTAACGGCTCCGCCGTCGTAATATTGTGAACCCGCTTATACGCAAGCTCCGCACTAATAAGGCATATCTGCGTACCGATGCCCGGGTTAGTTCCTGCTCCGACGTAAAATAGATTTTCGACCTTTTTTGATTTATTCTTCGGCCGGAATATCGCCGTTTGACGTAGCGTGTGTGCCAATCCAAGGGCCGAACCCTTAAAAGCATTGTAATCCGCCGCAAAATTTTCGACGGTGTAGATGCGTTTGTACTCGATCTTTTCCCGCAGGCTTGGCAAATTCATTTCCTGCTCCATCAACGCCAAAACGCGGTCGGCGTAGATCTCTTTTTGCTCGTCAGTGATCTCAAGATCCGATGCTATCGGCACGAGCACAAACAGATTTTCCTTTCCCTCTGGAGCAACCGACGGATCGGTCACGCTCGGGGCACATACATATAATGACGGCTCGTCAGGCAGGCAAGGGTCTTTGTAGATCTCGTCAAAATTCTTTCGCCAGTCGTCGCTAAACAGCAGATTGTGATGGACGAGGCTCGGCAGCTTTTCGGAAACGCCGAGATACATAATAAAAGCGGACGGAGCCATTGTGCGTTTTTGCCAGTATTTTTCGCGGTGAGTTTGAAATGGCTCATCGAGCAGTTTCGTCTCCGTAAACCACATGTCCGCATTCGAAATTACTAGATCTGCTTCAATAAATTCACCACTTTCCAGTCGTACGCCGACCGCTTTTTTGTCGCGGACGATTATCTTCTCAACCGGCGAATCCGTCCGCAAAACCGCTCCGTTTTTCTCGGCAATATTTGCGAGAGCTTTGATCAGCTCGTAAAAACCGCCCTGCGGATAGAAAACGCCCTGGTTAAAATCCATGTGCGACATCAGGTTGTACAAAGCCGGGGCTTCGTACGGCGAGGTGCCGAGAAATACCATCGTGTATTCCATCACCTGCTGCAGCTTTTTCGAAGTGAAAAATTTCGAGACAAACCGATGCATCGTCGAAAAAACCGACAGCTTTTGCCCCTCGGTCATCACCCGCTTGTTGAAAAAATCCCAGATGCGGTCATAGTTTTTGAACATGAAACTCTGCGTCGCGACCTCATACTGATATTTTGATTGCTTGAGGTACGCACGCAGCTTTTCGCCTGCTCCGGTTTCGATCGCCTCGAACGTTGCGGTGTCCTTTTCGATATCCGAATTGATATCAAGCGAATCGCCATTGTTCCGAAAAAAGATCCGGTACGACGGTGAGAGACGTTTTAGTTCGAGATGATCCTCGACCCTTTCGCCGACTAGGGTAAAATAATGCTCGAAAATGTCGGGGGCGAGATACCACGACGGCCCCATGTCGAACTTAAAACCGTCATGTTCAAAAATATTCGCACGCCCGCCGAGATTGGCATTTTTCTCGACCACGGTCACGTCGTAGCCCTTTTTGGCAAAAAGACCGGCGGCCCCAAGACCGCCGATCCCCGCACCGATAATGACAAGCTTTTTATTCATATACACCGACCAGTGCCTTCATCGAGAGCCACAGTTTTTGCCGAAAATTTGTCCGGACGCGGCCGAGGTAAACATTATAGTTTGCCCGCTCGACTTCTCTTAATATGGCTTTATAAAGAACGTACGACACCCGCACCGCAAGCCGTCCACGCCACGCAAGCATCGGAATGCCGGGCAGAGCCTCGCGATAGACCTCGCGGTTGCGTTCGATCTGAAACTTCATAAAATCGACAAACCGCTCGTCATACACACGTGCAGAAATGTCATCTGACGAGAGCCCAAAACGCCGCATCTCGTCCTGCGGCATATAGACTCGGCCGAGATTCTCATAATCCTCGCGGATATCACGTAGAAAATTGGTCAACTGAAATGCATAGCCGAGTTTGATCCCGTATGGAAATGCTGCCTCCGACGAAAATCCCACTATCCGCGTCACCATCAGCCCGATGACGCCCGCCGAGCCGTACATATAATCTTCGAGCTCGGCGTAATTTTCATACTCAAACTTTTCCTCGTCCATAAACATCGACCGCAGAAAAGCCTCTCCGACCTCGACCGGGATCTTGTATTTATGAAACGTGTGGACGATCGCGTTCATCACCGCATCCGAGCTCCCACCGACAGCCATTGCGGCCAGCCAACTCTGCCGCCATTCGGCGAGTTTGGCAAGGGTCTCTTGCTTTGTTCCTTTACTTGGATCATCAACGATCTCGTCCGGAATGCGTGCAAAAGCATAGATCGCGTAGATACCATCACGCGTCTCACGCGGAAAAAACTGGGTCGCAAAATAAAAACTCGTCCCGTATTTACGCGTGATCGCCTTGCATTCCAGCAAGCCCTGGTCGATCAGCTTTGTATTTTTGTGTCGTGGATCTATCAACATTGGTTTAAGTTCACCGGCCATCAGCACCGCCGGTTTTATAAAATAATTAGAACTAAACCACTTATATTCGGACGTGCCGCCAAACTGGATTCACTTTTATTCAGTGTCATCCCGCGTGCTACAATCGGGTTCACCGCTTTATGTCTATACCAACAACCATATCATCAAAGTTCATTCACAAAGGCCGCATCTTTGACTTACGCGTCGATACGATCCGCGAGGGCGAAGTCGAATACGACCGCGAGATCGTCGCCCACAACGGCAGTGCGGTGATCGTGCCGGTTTTTGCGGATATGACGGTTGCCCTTGTTCGGCAGTATCGCCATGCGGCGGGCAAATATTTGCTTGAGATACCGGCTGGAACGCTTGAGCTAGGTGAAAACCCGCAAACCGGAGCGATCCGCGAACTCGAAGAAGAGATCGGCGTCACCGCGACAAAGGTCGAAAAGCTGTGCGAATTTTACATCTCGCCCGGATTTCTGACCGAAAAGATGTATGTCTATCTCGCCACCGGCTTGACCGAAACATCGCAAAATCTCGATGCAGATGAGTTTATCGAGATCGAACGCCTCTCATTTCCCGACATTTTCGCCCGCATCCGCTCAGGCTCGATCGAAGACGCCAAAACGATCGCTGGCACCGCCCTCGCCGGTTCCCGTTTTGGTTTCACGCTTTAACGCCGTATCCACTTGACCTCTACTTCCGTTTTCGATATTCTATGCGTTCGCATTTTTGCGGATATTTCTATCAGTGTGTGTGTGAATATGAGTACTACTTACTTTCCTAGCGGAAAAGGTTTAGCAGAAAATCGCAAATGGCTCGTCGTTGATGCCAAAGGCAAAACGGTCGGACGTCTGGCAACTGAGGTTGCACGGATCCTGTCGGGTAAAAACAATCCGGCATGGACGCCGTTCCTCGATATGGGCGACCATTGCGTCGTGATCAATGCCCGTCACGCCAAATTTACGGGTGCCAAGAACGATCAAAAGATCTATTACCGTCACACGCTGTATCCCGGCGGTCTGCGTGAAACGACGGTCAAAGAAATGTTTGAGACCAAGCCTGAAAAGGTTATCGAGCTCGCCGTCAAAGGCATGCTGCCGAAAACCAAACTGGGCAAGGCAATGGGCAAGAAATTAAAAGTATACGCGGATGCTGAGCACAGACACATCGCTCAGAAACCGGAGACGAGAGAATTGTAGGCAGTCGGCAGAGGCAGTTTGCAGCAAAGAAACTGACCACTGACAACCGACAACTGACAACTAATTAAGATATGGCAGACATTCAGTATTACGGCACAGGCCGCAGAAAAACTTCGACAGCACGTGTTTATCTTCGTCCGGGCAGCGGCAAGATTGTCGTCAACAAGCGCGAATTTAACTCGTATTTCCCTAACGAAGCGTTGCAGATGATCATTCGTCAGCCGCTGACTTTGACGGAAACGGTCGAGCAGTTCGACATTTTGGTAAACGTCGACGGCGGCGGACAGGCCGGACAGGCCGGTGCGGTCCGGCACGGCATCACGCGTGCGTTGATGGAATTTAACGCTGACTTGCGTCCCGCTTTGAAAAAAGCAGGCCTCGTCACACGCGACCCGCGTCAGAAAGAACGTAAGAAATACGGGCAGAAAGGTGCTCGTGCGAGATTCCAGTTCTCGAAACGTTAATTTCGTAAATCGTGAATCGGCAATCGTAAATAGTTTTCTTTCTATTTACGATTTTCGATTCACGATTTACTAATCCATCGCCGCGGCTCCTTTGGTTTATCGAGCAAGACCGCGGCGAGTACAAAAACCAGTAATTTAGGAGAATAAAGTTTTGGCAACAGTTACGATGAAAGAACTTCTCGAAGCAGGAGTTCATTTTGGCCACCAAGTCAGGCGTTGGAACCCGAAGATGAAGGAATACATCTTTGGCGAACGCAACGGCATTTATATTATTGACCTTCAGAAAACGCAGAAGCTTTTCCGCGATGCTCTGAATTATGTGACGGAATCGCTCACCGAGCGCCCTAAGCAGAAAGTGCTGTTTGTCGGCACCAAGCGTCAGGCTCAGGAGGCCATTAAGGAAGAGGCCGAACGCTGCGGACAGTTTTACGTCAACAACCGTTGGCTCGGCGGCTTGCTTACAAACTACGGCACCGTCCAAAAATCGATCCAAAAGCTCAAAGATATCGAAACGATGCGCGAAGACGGCCGTTTTGAGATGCTCACCAAAAAAGAGCGTCTCGGCCTCGACCGTCAGTACGAGAGCTTGATGAAGAATCTCGCCGGCATCAAAGATATGAACGGCATGCCGGATATGATGTTTATCATTGACGTCCGCAAAGAAGATATCGCCATCAAAGAAGCAAATCGACTCGACATCCCGATCGTTGCGGTCGTCGATACAAATTGTTCGCCTGAGGGCATCGATCATGTCATCCCGGGTAACGACGACGCATTGCGTGCGATCCGTCTGTTTGCTTCGCGTATCGCCGATGCGATCATCGAAGGCAAACAGGTCGGCACCGAAGGCAGCCAGATGATAGCCGAGGACGGCGAAGCAGTCGAAGGCGATGCACCAGTTGCAGAAACCGAGATCGCTCTTTCGTCAATTCCTAAGGAATATCTGAGCGAAGACGAAAAAGCTGAGATCGAGTCGGCCGAGATCCCCGAAGAAGAGGAAGAAGCTGACGACGTGGTCGAAGCCGAAGCTACAGCCGAAGCTTCTAGTGAAGCAGAAGCTGCTCCGGAAGCTGCGGCAACCGAGGAACCAGCTGCTGAGGCAGAGGCTCCGGCGGAATCCGCCGAAGCAACCGAAGAAAAAACGGAAGAGAGCACCGAAGCAACCGCTAGCTAAAGCACATTTTTTTATTTTTTCGAAGCGTGGCTCGTTTTCCGATGACGGTAAATTGGCTACGCTTTTTTATAGACAGAAATTATTTTTATCGTTTTGGAGTAAAGTTATGGCAGAAGTAACAGCAAGTGCAGTAAAATCACTGCGTGAAAAATCGGGTGCGGGAATGGTCGATTGTAAAAACGCCCTCGTCGAAGCAAATGGCGACGAGAATGCGGCAATGGATCTGCTC
>JBEBGA010000229.1:0-5284 GCA_040081695.1 Pyrinomonadaceae bacterium | reverse complement strand
ACCTCCGGGTGGTGGCGGCGGTCGCATGGGCGGCGGTGGCGGTGGCATGATGGGCGGCGGTGACGGAACCGTCAGCTATGCACTCGACGGCAAAGAGGTCAAGACCGAGATGTCCGGCCAGATGGGCACGATGCAGATATCGACCAAAGCCAAGCTCGACGGCGGAAAGCTCGAGATCACCCGCACAGTGGGTACGCCTATGGGCGACCGAGTCACGGCCGAAAAATGGTGGCTAAATGCTGACGGAACTCTGTCAGTCGAGTCACAAAGGCCAAACCGCGACGGCGGCACCGACACGACGACCAAGGTTTACGTTAAGAAATAATTGGATAACAACCAATCTAAAAAAGGCGGCTCTAGGGCCGCCTTTTTTATTGTCCTAAGCTTTTGGTCCACCCTGGTCCACCTGGTCCGGACCGGACCAAGATCAGCTATTCTGCAAACTGCAGTTCGTCGATGATCTCCTGCATATACTTTTTACCAAGCTCGAGATCCTCGGGTTTTAGGCTGACGGCGCCGACGACGGCGTGGCCGCCGCCGCCGTAGCGTTCGCAGATCTCGGCGATGTTGTGCGTGCGGGGACGCGGTGCCCAGGGGTTTGAGCCGACCGATATCTTTGTGCGAAACGAGCTCTGGCTCAGAGACACGACATAGGTCACCTCGGGGTGAAAATAGTACGGGATAAATTTGTTATAGCCCTCGATGCCAGTGCCGGTCAGGTCAAAATGTACAACGCCGCGCTCGGCGACCGAGCGGCCCTTGATCAATTCGACCGTGCTCCAATGCTGTTCGAGTATCGGCGTCAATTTGGCTTGTATCTCGGCACTCTCGATGATCTCGTCAAGCTGCATCGTCGTCAGCATACGGATGATGTGCTCGACAAACGCGGGATCTTTTTCGCCTTCGATGACCTGCATCAGTTTTAGGGCTGACGAGCGAAGCTCGACACACTGGGCGGGCGACTCGTACAAAGCTCCGTCGATAATATGTGCCCAATGGATCAGTTCGGCTAATGACTCGTCTTCCCAATCGTATTTCTCTTTGGCAATGCGGGCGATAAACTCGGCGCAGGATTTGCTTGTAGTGTCCAGAAATTTCTGGCCCGAGGTGTCGGCGAGAAAATGCTCTTCGTCGGGCTTTGATAGGAATGCTGACTGGTGATGATCAAACCACCACGTCAGTCGATCGTCGGGGCAATATTTGAAATCGACGATCGCATTCTCATCCCCGTCAAACTGCTCGCGGTCAAACGCATTGCCGGCACGGTGCATCGTCGGCGTGTATGCGACCTCAGCATCCGGGGCAAATGTCGCCCGGTAAAATTTGGTAAAGATGGCAGCCGACGAAACGCCGTCAAAGCAGTTGCCGTGATAAAGTATCCGTAGTTTCATACACTGAAAAATGCCAGTCGGCAAAACATATTAGGCTAGAGGACGGCGAGAGGTTCGTCAAGCAAACATATATGAATATTAGGCTTGCGACGGCGGGTGACGCCAATATGCTGATAGAATTTAACCTGGCGATGGCACTTGAGACCGAGGGCAAGCGGCTCGATCCGGCTGTCGTCGATTCTGCTGTTCGATCTGTATTTACCGATCCCGAAAAAGGATTTTATGTCGTTGCCGAAGACGAAGGCCAGATACTCGGCGGGCTGATGGTCACGCGCGAGTGGAGTGACTGGCGAAACGGATGGTGGTGGTGGGTGCAGAGCGTCTATATCCGGCCTGAGGGACGCGGCCGCCGCGTATACAGCCACCTGTATGACTTTGTTAAAGCCAAGGCAAAAGAAGCCGGAGCGTGCGGCATCAGGCTCTACGTCGAGACTGAGAACATCCACGCCCAACGCGTCTACGAAAAAGTCGGCATGGAGCGTTCGCATTACCTGATGTACGAAGAAATGTCAGAACCGCCTGCGTGAGCGGGCGGCCAGTTCGACACATGACAAAGATCACTGAAAATGAGTTTGCCCGTATCGTTACCGGCATTTCCGAAGATAGGGCGAGCATCATCAAACACAATCCGCTCGGTGCCGAAGACGAGATATTGTTGTGGATGCTGCTGAGCTGTCTGATCAGTTACCTGAACCTTAGTGAGCTCGAAACGCCGTGCTTTACCGCGAAGCCAGACGCCGAAACTTACCGAGACGCGATAAATTTTGTTCTAAAAGACCGCCGAACGGCCGGTTTTGAGATCGACAAATATTTGGATACTTTTGAGTAATGATAATTGAGACTTTTGTACAAACGGCGTTTCAGCAAAACACGCGGATCGTAGCTTGCGAGCAGACGCGTAAGGCGATCTGCATCGATCCCGGCGAGCCGTCGGAGGCGGTCGTTGCGTTCGTTACGGACAATGATCTTGAATTGCAAGGGATCATCCTCACGCACGGACATCTTGATCACGTTGGCGGCACGCTTGCTCTCACGATGGCATTTCCGGACGCTGAGATTCTGATCCACAAGGACGAAGAGCCGCTCTATTACAGCTTGCCGCAACAGCCTCTGTTAATGGGGATGCAGCCGCACCAAATGGCTGCCATGGGTATGGACTATGAGCCCCCGCCGCAGATCACTCGCAACCTCGAACACGGCGAGATCTACGAGGTGGGCGAACTTAGATTTTCGGTGCGGCACTGTCCCGGTCATACGCTCGGTCATATAGTTCTGGCTGAGGAAAGCGAACGAAAGGTTTTCACCGGCGACTGCCTTTTCAGCGGCACAATCGGACGCACAGACTTGCCCGGCGGCGATCACGATCAATTGATCGGCTCGATAACGGAAAACATCCTCAGCCTCGGTGACGATTTTACCGTCTATTGCGGCCACGGCGACGAGACGACCATCGGCCGTGAAAAGGCGTACAATCCGTTCTTAACGGGCGTTTACCAATTATCAAAAGGTTGATCTATTCAGGAGAAAACATGCGTAAATTTTTAGCACTATTCGTATTTGCCGGAGTTATGTCGGCGTCGGTTTTGGGGCATGGCGATAATAGTCATTTCGCAAATAAACAAGACGTTACCGTCAAAGTCACTAAAATTGCGGGCAATGTATATATGCTCCAGGGCCGTGGCGGCAATATCGGTGCGGTCGTTGGCGACGAGGGGATATTGATCGTTGATGATGACTACAAAACGGTCAGCGAAAAGCTGAGCGAGGCTCTCAAAGGGCTCGGGTCCGCCACGCCGCGTTTTATTTTCAACACGCATTGGCACGGCGACCATACCGAGGGAAATCAATTCTTTGGAAAGCAATCAACGATAGTTGCCCACGCAAACGTCAGAAAGCGGATGATGGATCCGCCGATCATTTTTGGCCGGAAAACAGAACCTTATCAATCACATGCATTGCCAATCGTAACTTACACTGAGAGCCTGTCGGTCCACATCAACGGTGAAGAGGTTAAGGCCGTGCATTACCCGAACGGCCACACTGACGGCGATACCGTTGTGTTTTTTGTAAAGGCGAATGTCGTTCATCTTGGCGATGACTTTTTTGTCGGGCGGTTTCCCTTCGTTGATATCGATAGCGGCGGAAGTGTGCAGGGACTGATCCGTAACATTGATTCGCTAATAAAGAGCCTTCCAGCAGACGCCAAACTGATCCCAGGCCACGGACCTCTCGCCACGATTACGGATCTCAAGACCTATCACCAAATACTGGTCGAGACATCGAACATCGTTCAGGATGCGATGAAAGCAGGAAAATCGCTGGACGATATGAAGAAAGCAGGATTACCGGAAAAATTCAAAGACGCGGGATCTGGATTTATCAAAACCGATCTCTGGATCGAGACGCTCCACCGGAGCTACTCGAAAAAATAGTTCTCTGTAAATTCAGACGAAAAAGCCCGCAGTTTGATCACTCAAGCTGCGGGCTTTCCTGATGGAATCGTTTGTTACGCGATCGTTATATCTTTTGACAGATACACGTCCTGAATAGCGTTTAGCAATTCGATGCCCTCTGCCATTGGGCGTTGGAAAGCCTTTCGGCCTGAGATCAGGCCGGTGCCGCCGCCGCGTTTGTTGACGACCGCCGTGCGAACCGCATCGGCCAGATCGCTCTCGCCCTTTGATTCGCCGCCGGAGTTGATCAGCCCGCAGCGTCCCATGTAGCAATTTGCCACCTGATAACGAACGAGATCGATAGGGTTGTCGGTCGTCAGGTCGGAATACACTTTTTTGTGAGTCTTACCGTAACCTGACAGGGCATTGTAGCCGCCGTTTCGTTCGGGTAATTTCTGTTTGATGATGTCGGCCTGGATCGTAACGCCGAGATGATTTGCCTGTGCGGTCAGATCGGCAGCGGTGTGCATATCACCCTCAGGCGTTTTGAACCCCGAGTTGCGCAAATAGCACCAGAGGATCGTAGCCATGCCGAGTTCGTGTGCGTAAGCAAAAGCCTCAGCCACCTCTGTGATCTGCCGCGTCGATTGGTCCGAACCAAAATAGATCGTCGCACCGACCGCGACCGCACCCATATTGCTTGCCTGTTCGACCGTGCCAAACATCACCTGATCGAACTGATTCGGATACGTCATCAGTTCGTTGTGGTTGATCTTAACGATAAACGGTATCTTGTGGGCGTATTTACGGGCGACTGTGCCGAGCACTCCGTATGTCGAAGCTACGGCGTTACACCCGCCTTCGATCGCAAGTTTGACAATGTTTTCGGGGTCGAAATACATCGGGTTCGGTGCAAACGACGCTCCGGCCGAGTGTTCGATACCCTGATCGACCGGCAAGATCGACAAATATCCGGTGCCACTCAAACGGCCGTTGTCATTCAAGGTTTGAAGACTTCGCAGCACATTCGGCGTACGGTCCGAATTTGTCCAGATGCGGTCAACAAAATCGCCGCCGGGCGGGTGGATATTTTCTTTTGGAATGGTCGTTGAAACGTGGTTCAAAAGGGTGTCTGATTCTGCACCCAAAAGCTGTTGAATTTTAGCTAGGTCGACGGACATTTACTCTCTCCTGACAAATAGAAATTACAAATTACTTAATAATCTGCCGATTATAGCATTAAAAGGCCTTAGTCCGAACCGTGCTCAGATTTGTCCCCGCAATAAAAAAGGCCGGGAAACCAATTCCCGGCCTAAAGTAGATCGTAAAGACCATCCTATTGCGAAATAGGGTTGCCGTCTGCATCGAGCAGCCACATCGGATACCCAAGGTCTTTCAATCCCGCCTCGACTACTTTGCGGTCGCCGACGATGACGATCGCCATCTTGCCCGGATCGAGGTACTTGTTGGCGACGCGGTTAACGTCATCAAGCGTGACCT